>JAFRFM010000034.1 GCA_017434345.1 Candidatus Saccharimonadota bacterium | reverse complement strand
TAAAAAAGGCAAACGTATTGTTCAATCTGGCCAGGTACACATCCAAGCTACTTTCAACAATACCATCATCACTATTTCCGACAAAAAAGGCGAAGCGCTTTCCGCATCTTCCGCAGGAGCTAACGGTTCCCGCGGTAGTAAAAAGGGGACTGCCTACGCTGCACAAATTGCCGCTGAGAAAGCTGGTGAAATTGCCAAGAAAGACCACGGACTAAGCTCCGTCGACGTCTATGTCAAAGGTATCGGTCTTGGTCGTGATAGTGCCATTCGTGCTATCTCTGGCCTAGGTATTAAAATTGACAGCATTACCGATAAAACGCCTATTGCGCACGGTGGTGTTCGTCCTAAAGGAGAAAGGAAACCATAATGGCACGCGATAGATCTCCGATTGTCAAACAAAGCCGTCGCGAAGGTTATGCCCTCGCGCCAAAAGCTCACAAAGTTATGGCTAAGAAATCTGGCATCCCAGGTGAGCATGGCGACATGCGCATCCGTAAAGGTGGCCTCTATCTTACCCAGCTTCGCGAAAAGCAAAAAGTTCGCCGCCTATACGGCCTACTTGAAAAGCAATTCGCAAAACTTATGAAAGAAGCTCAGAAAGCTGACGGTCTAGCCGGTGAGAATCTTCTACAATTCTTAGAGCGTCGCGCTGATAACGCAGTTTATCGCGCTGGCTTCGCGACTACTCGTCGCCAAGCACGTCAGTTAGTATCGCATGGTCATTTCCTACTAAATGGTCATCGTGTAGATATTCCGTCTATCAGACTTAAACCTGGTGACATCCTTGAAGTTCGTCCAAAGTCACAAAAATCTGCATATTTCAAAGAACTAGATAATATTATCGCAAATTCCTCTTCCTCTACGCTTTCCTGGATGAAAGCCGACGGCAAGAAGATGAAAATCGAAATTACTGGTTTGCCAAAGCGCGAAGAAGCAGAGGCGGGCATTAACGAACAATTAATCGTTGAGTATTACTCACGCTAAGGAGGAACTAATATATGACAACTAAAGTTATTCATGAAGCAAACCTCGCGGAGGTCAACTCCTTGAGCAATAATAGCGCCGAATTTGTAATTCGCCCGCTATACTATGGTTACGGTAATACTCTCGGTAACTCGCTTAGACGCGTTCTACTTTCCTCGATTAAAGGCGCCGCTATTACCGCCTTTAGCATTGAGGGCAGCACCCACGAATTTACCGCTATCCCAGGTATTCGTGAAGATGTCGTCGACATCATGCTAAACCTTAAAAATATTCGCTTTAAGGTTCACACCGATGCTCCAGTAGAACTAAATCTAGAAATTAAGGGTTCCGAACAGACCGAAAAAGACGGTGAAAAAAGGGTTGTTGCTGGCGACATCAAACTCCCAGCCGAAGTAGAAATCGCTAACCCTAACCAGACCATCTGTCATATCGACGACCCAAACTATACCTTAAAAATGAACTTCATCGTAGAATCTGGTCGCGGCTATCTTTCGATAGAGAAAGCTAGCGAAGAGCGCGTTCATAGCAATATGATTGCCCTAGACGCCGTCTTCTCCCCGGTTCTTCGCGTTCGTTATAAGGTTGAGAATACTCGTGTTGGACAGGATACTAACCTACAACAGCTAACAGTTACTGTCGATACCGACGGTACTATTACTCCTCAAGAAGCCTTTGAGGAAGCCGCTGCTATTCTCGTCAATCAATATTCCGCCCTTGCCGGCGGTACTACAGTCGAGTCTGCGCCTGCTCCTGGCTCTATTCAGGAAGAAGAAGACACCGGTCTTATGCTTCCTATCGAAGAGCTCGGTCTTTCCGCGCGTACCGCTAACGCACTTATCAACAACGACATTAAAACCGTTCGTGACCTCGTATCTCTCTCGGATTCCGATTTGAAAGAGCTAAAAGGTTTCGGTGCTAAAGCCCTCGACGAAGTTAAGGAAAAAATAACGGAGTTAAATATTTAATATGCATCGCCACGGATATAAAGGCCGTAAGGTCGGCCGTGAAACCGACCAGAGAAAGGCACTGACTCGTGGGCTGATGTGCTCTCTGATCAAAGAACAATCTATTACTACCACTCTTGCTCGTGCGAAAGAAATTCGCCGTAGTACAGAGAAACTAATCACTATCGCAAAGAAAGGTGGTTTAGCTAATCGTCGCCTACTCATCTCGAGATTAAACAGCGTCGAAACCGCTAATCTCCTCATGAATGTAATCGCTCCACAAATCACTAGAAACTCTGGCTATCTTCGTATCGAACATGCCGGTTTCCGTAAGGGTGATAACGCCGAAATGGGTACTATCTCCTTTGTCGATAGTATTAACCTCGAGCAAAAGGAGGCTAAATAATGAAAACTTATAGCCAAAAAGCAAGAGAAATCAACCGCGAATGGTGGGTAATCGACGCTAGTACTTTACCTCTAGGTAAGCTCGCCGTCGTTATCGCCGACAAACTAATAGGTAAAAGTAAAGTTACTTATACCCCACATATCGACAATGGTGATTATGTTATCGTTACTAACGCGAAAAACATCATCGTCACTGGCAATAAAATGACCGATAAGAAATATTATCGTCATAGTGGCTACCCTGGCGGTCTTAAAGAGCTTCGCCTCGAAGAAGTTATCGAAAAAGACCCAAGCCGCGCAATTACCGCCGCTGTTAAGGGTATGCTCCCGAAGAATAAATTAGCCGCTGAGCGTATGAAGCGTCTTCGCATCTTCGACGGTGCGGAACATACTCACGCCACTCAGAACCCAAAGGAGATTAAATAATGGCAGAGAAGAAATATACTTACGGACTTGGTCGTCGTAAAGCCGCTACCGCTCGTGCCCGTCTCTATAAAGGCAAAGGCGATATCAAAATTAACGGCAAACCAGCCCTCGATTATCTCTCTGGTAATAAAACTTACCTTGCAGAGATTACCGACCCACTAGCACTTACCGGCAAACAGAAAGACTACGATATTACTATTCTTGTTAAAGGTGGTGGTCTTGCTGGCCAAGTAGACGCTATCAAGCTTGCTATCTCTAAAGCACTCACTGTCGAAGCTGTAGATCTTCGCCCAATGCTTAAGAAAGCCGGCTACATCAAACGCGACCCACGCGAAAAGGAACGCAAAAAATATGGTCTTCGCGGAGCTCGCAAGAAGGAACAGTTCAGCAAACGCTAAACTTCCTCAAATACAAAAACATCCCTCTACGAGGGGTGTTTTTGTGTGGTATAATAAAGTCAACTATACAGTAGTACCTTTATATCAAAGGAGGTGAAGTTAGATGACGGAAAATCTATTTATGCGTATAATTTACGACAAAACACACCCTACAAACCCACCTTACTTCGTTAGATGCCCTAACGAATGGTATATGAAAAACCCTAAAAAATATCCAGAAGTATTTACCCTGATCGAACGCCTGCAAAAGGCCATTGGTGTTTATACCTTCCTCGGCATCGAAACCGCAAATTTACACCCATACTGTGATAAAGTCGTTCTAACTACTCTCCTTATTGACGACGTGGAATATCCACAGTATCTCTGTACCCCATTCGGGACATTCGTTCTCATCTTTTTTCTAAAAGATGAGAACGGTATTTTAAGGGAGATAGAACCTATCGCATTCATTGAAGAGTTGAAGGAGTATCTCTTCCTTACTCCATGTCTCATGAATGGCAACGAGAATAACTGCGAAGTTCTCTATATCCATGAAAACATAGAAGATGGCTGTTTTATTGTCGAAGAGAACTTTAAGGACTACCTCATCCACGTCTAGAAAAAAGCACCCCGTAAGAGGTGCTTTTAACTTTTCAAAATCTGGTGGAGCAAATCGGACTCGAACCGACCACCTCAGCAATGCGAATGCTGCGCTCTACCAGATGAGCTATTGCCCCATATTAACTATATTATACCACGCTCTTTTTTGAAACGCAAACCTTGATTACCTCTGGCATTTGTGCTATTATATAGATAGTTCCAAATTATAATTAGGGGGTGATATTATGATAATACGGAACAATAAACATTTCATTGCGGCCGACAAGGCCACGCACCTTGCAATAGTAGACGAGAACTCTGGGCTGAAACCTAATGACGATTTTGATGAGTATCAACGCCGACTAATGGCTGACCGCTCGGAAATTAAGGAATATTCCTTTTCTTGGAAAAACCTCTCCTTAGCTATGCCGGAAGACAAAATCATGCGTAGATTCTCAGTTTCAAACCAGAACCCCAAGGATGTTCAGCGTATCATGACTGAGCTTTTAAGCAAAAACTCCGCTAAGCTTTGTTATGTCCGTGTAACTCGCTTCAATGTAATTTGCGGAATCGTCGATTCTGGACTCAACGAATTCGATGTAGTCTCAGTAAGTTCGGACATGGTTATGAAAGTCAAAACAAGTAAAATGAATAATTATATCTATGTTACGAACTGCGATATTCACGTCAAAACTGTTCCAATCGATCTCAGCAAGAAGGATTACCTTACTTCGTTCTACTATTTAGTGTAGTCTTCTTCGTAACCCAAAAGCTACGAAGATAAGATCCTCCTTTTTCAAAGGGGTTGCAATTGCGACCCCTTATTTATTCCCGAAGAAGTAAAGCTAATCCGTCGGCAACGGAAACTCTAGTGCCGTCTCTTCTACCTCTTTTCGAATTTTCTCAACCTTCGTTTTATCTAAATCCTTTTCAGATTCCACCCCTTGACACATCTTCACAATTTCAAACATCCAGTCCGCAATTTTCTTCATTTCTACTACACCCATCCCACGCGTCGTAATCGCCGGTGTTCCTAATCTTACTCCACTCGGCTTAAACGCCGCACCCTTATCGTTCGGCAACGCATTCGCATTTAATGTTAAACCGACTAAATCTAGCGCCCTCTCATACAACTTTCCATCCACCTGGAAACTCTGTTTTACATCTACGAGCACGAGATGATTTTCCGTCCCACCACCTTGTAGAATGAAACCGTGCTTCAATAGACCTTCCGCTAATGCTTTCGCATTTTCTACAATCTTCTCCGCATATTCTCTAAACTCTGGCTTTAACGCCTCACCAAAGGCTACAGCCTTCGCCGCAATTACATGTTCTAACGGACCGCCCTGTGTGCCAGGGAATACCGCTCTGTCGATTAGAATCGGAATATTTTCTAGCGTTTTTTCCGGCTTGCGCAGAGGAGAAGCGACATTCCCCTTCGATAAAATCAAACCACCCCTCGGACCACGCAATGTCTTATGTGTCGTCGTGGTCATTACATGGAAACCGTAGTCTAGCGGATTTGGATGTACTCCCCCAGCAATTAACCCTGCTACATGCGCCATATCCGCCATCAAGAGCGCCCCGACTTTCTCACCAATCTTCGCTACGCGGTCAAAATCCGGGATTTTCATAAATGCCGAATATCCGACGAGGATAATCTTCGGCTTCTCCTCTAATGCTAGCTTTTCTAGTTGTTCATAGTCGATATCGCCTTCTTTAGTTACCCCATAAGCGATAAAATTATAGATCTTCGCCGAACGCGTTACCGGAGAACCATGCGTCAAATGTCCGCCATGTGCCAAATTCATCGCCAGAATCTTATCCCCCGGCTCGCACCAGGCAAAATACACCGCCTCGTTCGCATTTGCGCCAGAATGTGGCTGTACATTCGCATGATCGGCATGAAACAGTCGCATTGCCCTAGAAATCGCTAATCTCTCTATCCTATCTACATTCCTCTGTCCACCATAATAACGATAATTCGGCAAGATCTCCTCGGAAATCTCCTTTTCGGACTTCTCCAACCCCTTAAAGCTCGGGTAGCCCTCAGAATATTTATTTGTCAGCACCGAACCCATCGCCGAAAGTACCTCTTTCGAAACATAGTTCTCGCTCGGAATTAGCTCTAACCCCTTACGCTGGCGCTCTTTTTCTTCCTCGATTAGTTTAAAAACTGGATCCATTTTTCCTCCTTTACTTCAGTTTTTCCACCCCTGTTACGGCAAAAGCCTATTTACGAGTATAAAGCACATGCGTATAAGTTAGATCATGGTCCGCTCCCTTTCCGATTATCTCACGATTAAATTTAGACTTATCAAACTCTGGGAAAAATACTTCTGCCTTGTCATCTTCACCATCTACCTCTGTTAGATATAGTTTCTCAACATGCGACAACATCTCCGCATAAACCATCCCACCCCCGATAACAAACATTTCATCCTCAGAATCTTCCCATTTCTCGATAAATTCTTCCAAATCATCAACAAAGTACAAAATATCATCAGTTTCCACTTCTAAAGGCTCCTTAACCGAAACTATCATAGAAAATCCCTTATCTCTCGCGGCTTCAAGAACTTCTTCTCTAGTCCTCGCTAAAACGTAATGTTTCCGCCCCGGGAGTTTTTTCGGTAAACTTTTTAGCGTATTTAACCCCATAAAAACCGGCTTTCCGAGGGTAATTTTCTTAAAAAACTGTAAATCCGAAGGTATATCAAAAACTAGCCCGCCTTTCTTTCCAAGTTCTCTATTTCGCCCTACGGCCGCAATTTCCGAAAAGCTCATCTGACCTCCTTTTCTTCTATTTTACCATAAAACCGCCATAATACAGCCAAATTTGTTAAAATCGCTAAAAACCGCCTTAAAATGCGAAATACGGCATATTAAGTCATAAAAATAGCCGGAAATCAACATTTCCGGCTAAAATCGTGGGTTAGAACCTTTTGTTAAACAATTTCCTCTAAACTAATTGTCATACAGCGCGGTATATAACCGTAAACCTTAGAAAAAGCGACTTCCAGGAACTCGTCGAAAAACTCCCGAATTTCTCTATCTATATTCCTAGTCATATCCCGATAGTGCGTACACCATACGTCCGGTGCCTCGTGCGTCCCAATCAGCTTCGCGTATTTCAAATCTGCCGAAGACGGCGGATTTTTCATCAAGACATTACCGATTCTGTAATGTTCTGCCAAGAATAATTGCCATGCCACCGCATCGACCTTGTCCGCCGCCTTTATTAAGGCGCCGAAGTATCCCTGATAAGTCTCAAACTGCTCGCTCATTTCGCGCAACTTCTGCGCCTGTTTTTCTGGCAAACACGCATAGAAGACCTCTCTCGTCTTCCTTTCTCGTTCGCGAAAGAGCTCGTGCTCTATACTGCCGTCGTCTAATTGGTCCCCATGCCGAATTTCGCCAATATCGTGCGTGAGCGCCTGTAGTAGGCAGTCAAAACCTAAAGTATCAACGACATTCGGACAAATCTTCAATAACGCTAACGCCGTTAGAAGAACTACTCGTCCGGAATGCTCGGCTACATACTCCGGCCTAGAGAAGATGTCATCAAGCGACAAGGGAATTGAGGTCTTACAGGCTACATATCCCCCTCGCACTACAAACGACTCCGCACACTTCATCCTATAAGCTAGCCAGTCCTTCTCCATCTCACTCATTTTCGCAACAGTATCTACATCCGGAATTTTCATTATCCCTAATTCTCCAGCGTCCATCATCGCACCTCCTAACCCAAAACCTAAAGGTTCTACCCCACTCCGTCTAGACTATTTTAGCATTATAGGTGTTTTAAGGTCAAATGGTTATGGCTAGTCAGTATCAATGCAAGCTCCAGTTCCTACCCCTGTGAAGAGCGGGGACTGGAGCCTTGAGGCGCAGGTTGCCAAGGATACGGGTTGCTAAGCTAGCTACCAACAACGCAAACCACATTGCTGCTAATCGTCTTACGGTAGTTGCCGACGCCCGAGTAGCTACTATGTGAGTCGAGGAAGTACGCGTACGAACTATCGCGCTCAG
>JAFRFM010000033.1 GCA_017434345.1 Candidatus Saccharimonadota bacterium | reverse complement strand
CGTTCTCGTAATCCCCAGGTTTTAAAATTTTATTAAAATCTGCCATAATTTACTCCTTTTTTCTATTATAACATGTTATTATAAATACAATGACAAAAAAGAGTAAAAAATCAGTAGTCTTGCGCACGCTATATTATTTCTGGTCTGCGCAGTGGAGACATAAGGGACTGACCCTTACAGCGTTTATTAGTACGCCAATCGTCGTATTATGGCGGGATGTTATTTCGGTCTATCTAATTACTGATATTATTGCGAAAATTACCGAAAATCCATCTTCTGAATATATTTTCTCCAATCTTGTGCCCGAAGCCGTGTTAATTATCGTACTACGTTTAATTTTCTCTGTTATTGTTGGCGAATTGAGGATTTGGTGTCATTGGAGAATGGAAATTTTCGCAATGTATTATTTATCGAATCTCTGTTTTGATACAGTAGCTGCTCAATCTATGCAGTTTCATAACGACCGCTTCTCTGGTTCGCTCGTTTCGCAGGTAAATAAGTTTGTTTCCGCCTACGAGCGATTTATGGACAGTTTAATCTGGAATATTATTCCGTTAGGAACCGCTATTATTTCATCTCTTCTAGTCCTATTCTTAAACGTTCCTCTCTTTGCGATTGGACTATTTATCTTTGTTATCCTGTATATTACTATTGCCTATCTCGCATTCCGTAAAATAATCCCTCTAAATCTTAAGGTTGCTAATTCCGAGAATAAGCGCACTGGCCAGCTCGCCGATAGTATCTCAAATATTATATCTGTTAAATCGTACGCTAACGAACATTATGAACACAAGCGTTATGAAAAGTACAGCGATAAGGTTGCGGGCGCTACAAGCAGGCTACTTTCTGCCGAAATAAAACGCAATATTGGATTTGATATAGTCTACGCCGGTATTGGCATCATTACTCTAATATACCTTCTATCAGGGCAGAAACTCTTCGGAATCTCTATCGCTATGCTCCTCCTAGTCTATCAGTATACTACAACCGTCACGAATTACCTCTGGAACTTTAATAGCTTCTTTAAAGATATGAATCGCGTTTTTGGTGACGCATCTGAAATGACTGAAATTTTAGATATGGATGATAGTGTCGTTGACACTCCTGACGCTACTAATCTAAAAGTTACTTCTGCGGCTATTAATTTCAATAATATTTCTTTTCGCCATCAAGATTCAAAAACTGACATCTTCGAAGATTTTTCACTTAAAATTAATCCAGGCGAGCGTATCGGCTTAGTTGGTGTTTCGGGTTCCGGTAAAACTACATTAACTAAACTTCTTCTACGTTTTGCTGACGTTAGGAAAGGGGAAATTCTAATCGACAATCAAAATATTCATAATGTAACTCAGGAGTCGCTTCGTAAAAATATTGCCTATGTACCGCAGGAAACCTCACTTTTTCATCGCAGCATCGCTGAAAATATCGCCTACGCTAAACCAGGCTTAAGCCAAGTGGAAATTGAGCGCGTTTCTAGGCTTGCAAACGTGGATGAGTTTGTCCGTCAGCTACCGGATGGATATAAGACCCTAGTCGGCGAACGCGGTGTAAAGCTATCTGGCGGTCAGCGCCAGCGCATCGCTATCGCTCGCGCAATCCTAAAAGATGCCCCAATCTTAGTTCTTGACGAAGCTACTTCGGCCCTCGACTCTGAATCTGAGGCACTAATTCAAGAAGCCCTTACTAACCTCATGAAAAATCGTACCGCTATCGTCATTGCGCACCGTCTTTCTACCGTCGCCCATCTTGACCGTATTGTCGTTCTCGAAAACGGTAAAATCGTTGAGCAGGGAACACATTCTGAATTATTAGAGAAAAATGGTGCTTATAGTCGACTCTGGAAACGACAATCCGGAGGATTTATAGAATGAACAGAGTTCCATTGGCCGAGCGCATGCGCCCAAAATCCCTTGACGAAGTTATTGGCCAAGAGGAGATTATTGGCGATGGCAAAATTTTAACTGAAATCGTTAAGAAGGGCGAACCAGTCAATCTTATCTTTTGGGGTCCTCCCGGTACTGGGAAAACCACTCTTGCCCGTATTCTCGCTAAAGAATATGAAGCCGATTTTGTTGAATTATCCGCCGTAACCTCTAAGAAAAAGGACATTGAGGAAGTCGTCGCGCGCGCGAAACAGAACTGGAATTTAAAAATCCGTACAGTTCTATTCGTAGACGAAATCCACCGCTTTAATAAGGCGCAACAAGACGCTTTTCTTCCGCATGTCGAGTCTGGTCTAATTATCTTAATTGGCGCTACTACTGAAAATCCATCTTTTGAGGTAATTTCTCCCTTACTCTCGCGCTCGCGCGTAGTTGTTGTTTCTCCCCTCTCGAAAGAAAATATTATCTCCGTCCTAGAACACGCAATAAAAGAAGAGAAAGTCGAAAAACGCGTTACGAAGAAGGCACTAGAATATCTAGCCGAGCTTTCCGGTGGCGACGCCCGTTCGGCGCTCGGCGACCTCGAGCTTAGCTTATCTCTCGCGCAAAAAGTCGACGAAAATATCGTAAAAGAGGCCGCCGGCCGTAAAGTCCCTGGCTACGATAAGGCTGGAGATAAGCATTATGATAATATTTCTGCTTTTATTAAATCTATGCGCGGTGGCGATGTCGATGCGGCGCTTTACTATCTCGCGCGCATGGTCGAGGCCGGCGAAGACCCGAAGTTTATCGCGAGAAGGATGGTTATTTTTGCCTCGGAAGACATTGGTCTAGCCGGAAATGGTGGGTTAACTCTTGCTGTGTCTTGTTTTGAGGCTATTGAACGCGTCGGCATGCCAGAAGGTGGCATTATCCTTTCCCACGTCGTTTGTGCCCTAACAAGGTCGAAGAAAAGTCGTGTATCCTATGACGCTTGGTCTCGGGCCAAGGCGCTAGCGCATAATTCTATGAACCTTCCCGTCCCTATTCACCTCCGTAATGCCCCGACGAAGCTTATGGCAGACCTCGGCTTTGGTAAGGGGCAAAAATGGGAGGCTGGATTCCATTTAGACAAATCCTATCTCCCCGAAGAAATCGCCAAGCAAAAAATCTTCAACGACCCCAAGGAAAGTAGTTGAAAAATTTGAAAAGGAGGGCTAGGCTAGGTGCTTTTGCCAGAGTCTGCGCCGAAGCTCGGCGCAGGGACAGGGGTGATACGCCTGTCCGCCGGTAAAAGTACCTAGTCTAGCCCTCCTTTCCAAGTTTGCAAAGAAACACCCTTGACTTTTTAGCATAAGTGCGATATAATGAGAAAGTAATAGGTCATATATTATAAAAATAAACACAAAAAGGGTCAAAATGAAACTTAAAAAACGCGACGACCGTCTTACTCGCTTGGGTTTGGCGACAGGGACGGTTGCAGGAATACTCTCAGGGTGTATGTTTATCACCCCAGTTGCGCACGTTCAAGCGACGCAGACTCCATCAAACCCTCAAACTACACAATTAAACGTCGATTTAGTACCAGTGCTCTCTGTTTCTCTAGACGACGAAGAGATGAATTTCGATCTCGATCCGAGCGCCTCGGCCGTCTCTGAAGAATCTACTGGCGTGCTCCTTAGCACTAATGCCGATAAGGGTTATACTTTGTATATTACCACGAATAGCGACGAGACTGCGCTTACGTCCTCGGCTGAGACTATCACTACTCAGATTCCAACACTTACAGAAGCCGTGGAAAAAGACGATTTTCCGGCAAACAACTGGGGATATTACAATATGGTAAGTTCGGAATATGCACCAGTCCCTGCTTCTGGAGCAAGAACTGCAATCGTTAATCAAACTGACGAACCTGCTTGGTACGAAGAGGGAACTAGTGCCGCCGAGGCTGCTAAATTTGATTTAACTATCGGCGCCCGCGTTAATCACAACGTGACCGCTGGCGAATATTCTAACACGGTTGTTCTCACGGCAGTCGCTAACGAATAATCAAAAAATAGCGCAATATCGCCTAACTGTGCTATACTAGAGTTATGAATATCTATGATTTTAAAGTTAAAAATCGACAAGGCGACGAGATTTCTCTCGAACAGTTTAAAGGTAAAGTGTTGATTATCGTTAATACCGCTACTGGCTGCGGTTTTACTCCTCAGTATAAGGGGTTAGAGGAGCTATACGAGGCTTATCATGAACAAGGCCTAGAGATTTTAGATTTTCCCTGCAATCAGTTTGGACATCAAGCCCCGGGTTCTGACGATGAAATTCACGAATTTTGTACCGCAAAATATGACACTAAATTTGACCAATTCGCAAAAATCGAGGTTAACGGCGACAACGCTGCCCCGCTCTTTGCTTTTCTCAAAGAGAATCAGCCGGACGAGGAGATCTTCGGCACGAAGAACAAGCTTGCCATGAAAGCTATCAAAAAACGCGCTAAGTCTACCGGCGAAAAGGGCTTTATTAAAGGGAATTTTACGAAGTTTCTCGTCGACCGTGATGGGAATGTAGTTAAACGCTACGCTCCGACTACCGAGCCGAAAAAGATGGAAGAAGACCTAAAGGAGCTATTATGATACAGGGTACAACGGATAATTTTGAAAAAGAAGTATTAGAGTCAGACATTCCGGTATTAGTCGACTTTAACGCTAGTTGGTGCGGGCCATGCCAGATGATGGCGCCGATTATCGAAGAATTCGCTAAGAGTCATAAGGAATACAAGGTTGTGTCTGTTGATATCGACGAAGAGGACGCGCTCGCTACAAAATATGAAGTCAGCAGCATTCCTTGCCTAGTCGCCTTTAAGGACGGGAAAGAGGTTTCTCGAAAAATCGGGGTTCAATCTGCGAAAAAACTCGAAAAAATGCTAGGAGAATAATAAATGTACGACGTAATCATTATCGGCGCTGGTCCCGCCGGTCTAACTGCCGCGATTTACACTTGTCGCGCAAATAAGAAAACCCTGGTTCTTGAGGCAAAAGTCTATGGTGGCGCCATCGTCGAGACGACTCAAATCGAAAATTACCCAGTCGCTCCGCATATTTCCGGCCCAAATTTTGCAAAAACTCTCTATACTCAAGCTACCGAGCTCGGCGCTGAAGTTGAATTCGAAGAAGTGGTTGCCCTCCGAGAAAATGCTACAGATTCCGACCGTTATTTTGAAATTACTACTGAAGATGATACTTATCAGGCGAAATCGGTCATCATTGCCGGCGGCTCGATCGATCGTAAACTCAATCTCCCGAACGAGAAAGAACTTACCGGTCGGGGAGTTTCCTATTGCGCTACTTGTGACGGTGCGCTCTATAAGGGTAAGACCGTCGCGGTAAATGGTGGCGGGAATACCGCGCTCTACGACACTCTCTACCTCTCCGATATCGCGAAAAAAATTTATCTTATTCATCGCCGTAACGAGTTCCGCGGTGACCCTGCGCTCGTCGATAAACTTAAGAAAAAAGACAATATCGAATTTATCATGGACAGCGTAATTTCTAAGATAAACGGCGAAAAACGCCTAGAAAGCATTGAAATTTCACCAGTAATCAGACCTGTGGAAAACCCTTCCAAAAATAGTGAAAATACCCCTGTTAAGCCTGTGGAAAACTCTAATGCAAAAACCCTTAAAATTGACGGTCTTTTCGTAGCTATCGGTCGCGCTCCGGCCACGAAAATCTATAAAGATTTGCTAAAATTAGACGGTAACGGTTATATTGTTGCCGATGAAAAATGTCGTACGAACGTCCCCGGCATCTTTGTCGCCGGAGATGTCCGTACTAAAGATGTTCGGCAACTAGTTACCGCTACGGCTGATGGTGCGGTTGCCGCTTCTGCCGTAGCTGAATACCTTAATGGGTAAATAAAACGTTAAAGCTCTAGCGCCTTTTGTTCCCCAGTCTTAAAGTCTTTTATCTTAAATTCACCAGTTTTCGCCTCATTTTCCCCGACTACTACTCCGTATCTCGCAATCTTTGCCGCATGGTTCATCTTATCACCTAACCGCTTATCTGTTAAAATTACATCCGTAGTACGTCCTAGCTCGCGAAGCTTCTTTGCTAAGCCTTGCGCTGCACATTCTTCTGTCCTAGAAATCGGAATTACCGCGACATCTATCGGTTTTTCTTCCATTTCTGGCAACAGACCCTCTTCGTTTAGTACATAGAATAACCTAGACAGCCCAATCGAGCCACCGACGCCAGGTAACTTCTGGTCCGTATAGAACTCGGCAAGATTCTCATATCTACCCCCAGAACAAACTGCGCCAATTTGCCTATACTCTGGCAAAATACCCTCAAATACAGTTCCAGTATAATAATCTAGCCCCCTTACGATTAGCATATCACCAATCACGCTATCGCCTAGGCCGTTGTTCTCAAGTATCCTTAGAACTTCGTCCAGCTCCTCAATCCCAGTGCGAAAAGTTTCATTTTCGATATTTAGCGCCTGTAGCTCTCTTAAGCCCGCCATTACTTCTTCGCGCGAGCCTCTAATGCTAATAAATCTATTTATAATATCTTTCTGCTCACTTGACAAGCCAATTTCGTCTAACGCGGTAGCGGTTTTTTCCGGCGGGACTTTTTCAGCATGGTCTATAATGCTGAATAAATCTTTAGACTTTTCTGATAGATTTAGTGCTTCTAGTAGCCCAGACAGAATCTTCCGATTAGATATCCTGATAGCTAATTTTGGCTGTAAAAATCTTCTTAGTGCCTCAACTAATGTGTTAATTACCTCTGCGTCATAGCTAATCGGCAATTCATTCCTTCCGATGACATCTATATCGCACTGATAAAATTCGCGAAAACGCCCCTTCTGCGCTCTTTCGCCACGAAAATTACGCCCAATCTGCGTTACTCGGAAAGGGAAGGAAAGGTTGCTTTCATATTCCACGACGTAGCGAGCTAGCGGAACTGTATGGTCGAAGCGCAGCGCCTGATCCGCGTCTTCTGCCGTTTCGGCAGTCTTTACTACCTTGTAAATCTGTTTTTCGGTATCTCCGCCCGCCTTAGCGAAGAGAATTTCCGTCCGGTCAATCGTCGGTGTTTCGATGTTTATGAAGCCATGTAGATGATAAACCTCGGAAATCTGCTGCTTTAATTGGTTAAAAATAGCCTGCGGACCCGGCAAAAGCTCCTGCATCCCAGAAATTTTTGAGGTATTCATCTTTTTCATACTTCCATTATACCATAAGATGTGCTATAATTACATTAGTTTGGCTCTGTATCGCTTCGCTCACAGAGCCGACATTCGCGATAAATCCGCAAATAAACTCACGGATTTACGCTCATTTGGCTCTGTAGCTCAGTTGGTAGAGCAGAGGCCTGAAGAGCCTTGTGTCACTGGTTCAAGTCCAGTCGGAGCCACCAGATTTTATATAAAACTCGGCATTTTAGCCGATTTTTTAGTAGTAAATGTCTGTTAAGTACCCTGCAAAGCTCTAGGGTGCTATTTTGTACCAATTTTACATGAAAAATGCGTCTGAAAACGCATTTTCGCCTCTATAAAATCGTCTGTTAATAACCTGGACGCTTGGTATTTAATCCATCAAAAATCTACTCATAAATTCTTCGATAGTGTACACTTGGTTGCTATTTGGCGTAGTGACATATGTATATGCATTATTCTCTTTTGCCACGGTAAAAGCTCCGTCGGTCCAATCAAATGAGCCACGCTTAAGAATTTTTGTGGTAACATTTTCTGGGTTTATACCCCAGATAGTTTCAGTATTAATATAAGTAAAACCATAGTTTGCATGATCGTTGTCTTCTTTATAGATGTAGGTTTCACGAGTGACTTCGGTCCCGCCACCATGAAAAACCGCGATATATCCATCTGGGATATTGCCATTTGCTCGACCACTAAACATAATTATTGCTGTTACCGCAACAACGGCAACGGCAATAATAATCGACGTTAATATAATCACCTTGTTCTTATTTAGTTTTTTCATAGTTTACTTATAACATAATTAGGGTAGGCGACATTATTTAATCCATCTCAAATATACTCTCTGTAGATTGTTAATACTTGGGCAATTCGCCCCCACCAGATTATATACGAGTCGGCATTTTCGCCGATTTTTTAGTAGTAGATTTCTGTTAAGTATATTGCAATGATAGTGGGTAGATTTGAGGT
>JAFRFM010000032.1 GCA_017434345.1 Candidatus Saccharimonadota bacterium | reverse complement strand
ATATTTAGCAAACTGTATGAGCCTTGTTAGGCTCATAGTGAGCAAGCCCCGTAAAGACGGGCGCTTGCGAACGAGAGTTTGCTAAATATCTGTTGCGTATTTACGGGATGGAAAATAGCATAACCGTTTGACTTGACTAGAAAGTTTTGCTAATATGGCTTTAATCTAACATTTCTTTGAAAAATCGTTTATAATAGTATAGATAAAGGAGGTTCTATGCCAAAAAAATCAGAAAAAGTAGAAAAATCAGAAGATAGCGGTAAGAATCAGGCCCTCGACCTTGCAATTGCCCAGATTACTAAACAATTCGGGGACGGCTCTATCATGAAACTCGGCGACGCTCATAAAATCGACGTCGAACTTCTCCCCTCTGGCGCTTTAAGCCTTGACCTAGCACTTGGCGGCGGCTACCCGAAAGGTCGTATTATTGAGATTTACGGCCCAGAATCTTTCGGTAAAACTACGCTCGCTCTGCACGCTATTGCCGAGATTCAGAAGCAAGGCGGGCAAGCCGCATTTATCGATGCCGAGCACGCTCTTGACCCTGCTTATGCTAAGAAAATCGGCGTAAATACAAGCGATTTGCTTATCTCTCAGCCAGACAACGGCGAACAGGCTCTAGAAATCTGTGAAACCCTCGTTCGCTCCGGTGCCGTAGATTTAATCGTGGTGGACTCTGTCGCTGCCCTCGTCCCGCAGGCGGAAATCGATGGCGACATGGGCGACGCTCAGATGGGCTTACATGCTCGTCTTATGTCTCAGGCCATGCGTAAGCTCACCGGTATCATTAATAAATCTAAAGCGACCGTCATCTTCATTAATCAAATTCGTATGAAAATCGGTGTGATGTTTGGTAATCCAGAAACTACTACCGGCGGTAACGCGCTAAAGTTCTACGCTTCAGTTCGTATCGACATCCGTCGTATCGGACAGATTAAAGACGGCGATAAGATCGTCGGCAACCGTACAAAGATTAAAGTTGTTAAGAATAAGATCGCTGCTCCGTTTAGAACGGCCGAGTTTGATATTATGTATAACGAAGGCGTTAGTAAAACCGGAGATATCTTAGACCTCGGTGTTGAATACGGTGTTATCGATAAAGCTGGTGCCTTTATTAAGTATAATGGTGAGACTATCGGTCAGGGTCGCGCCGCCGCAAAGAGACATCTCCTCGAAAATCCGGAACTTCTAGCAGAAATTGAAGCAAAAGTTCGCGAAAAAGCCACTCCTGCCGAATCAGCTATAGACGAAAATGCCAAGTAGTGATTTGCCGTTAAAAATCATTAGCAATAATTCCGCAGACGATTTCGATACACATTCAGAGCTAAGCCGCCGCGACTTTTCTAAACCTACTATCACAGCAATAAAACCAGCAGTTAATAATGACAACCGCGCAAACATTTTTATTAACGAGAAATTTGAATTTTCTCTGGATTTATCGCAAATCGTAGATTTTCATCTAAAAGTTGGGCAGACTTTAGATGAGAAAAAGATTTCCGAGTTAAAACACGCTTCAGAATTTGGCAAACTCTATCAAAACACCTTAGAATGGGTGCTTACCCGTCCGCGTTCTATCCGAGAAACCCGCGATCATCTTCGCCAAAAGCTAAAAAAACGTCAGGCCATGAACCAACAGGCTTTGCGTAACCGCGAAAAGCTTAAATCTGAAACCGCCGAGGAACGTTTCATTAGGAAGGACCGCGAGGAGAGGTTTGGTGGATACCTACGCACTAGGCAACTTACGCTTTTTTCGGAAGAGGATATAGAAGAGGTTATTAATCGGCTAATCGCAAAAAACTATCTAAACGATTATAGTTTCGCGAAATATTACATCGAAAATCGTAACGTTAAAAAAGGTACTAGCAAAAAACGCCTCAGTCTAGAACTTGCTAAAAAGGGAATTGGCCGTTCCGTAATAGACGAGTTACTGTCGGAAAATCTTCGTGACGACGAAGAGGAAATCAAGAAAATTATCGCCAAAAAACGTTCCCGCTACGACGAACAGAAACTTATTAACTATCTTGTTCGCCAGGGTTTTGACTATCAGTTGGCACAGTCCGCCGTGCGGTCTCAGCTATCCTCTGTTCCCGAAATGGATTAACGAAGTTCGGCTTAAACTCTTCCTTAGCTGTTTTCTCGCGAATTTTCTTTTCCTCATCCTTTACGACAATCTTTTCGTCATCAACTTCTACAATCTCGCTCCTGCTAATCGTTAGCTCCGGGTCGATAAATGCCTTCACTAGCGGGCGCTGCACGATTAATTGAACAATCTCAAAATTATCGGAAGCCGTAATAAAATCTTCCACCTTCCCGAGTTTCGTTCCCTTTTTCGTAACTACCTTTTTCCCGATTATCTGGAAACCAATTTCCATTACCTTGTCTAGTCGTATCACGTCCTCGCGATTAACTAACACATCGGAAGAGTCTACTATCATTCCTATACTAGAAATTTCGCGAATATCTCTCGTCTCTAGGATAGCCCCCATCTCTTTACCCACTAGCGAACCAAAGACCTCAAAGGCTACAATTTTTAAATCGTTCGGGTCAATAATTAAATCTTCGATTCTCGCTATCTCGCCACCAATATGCAGACTTAGTATCGGACGATTTTTTAGGGTAGAGCCAGTAATTAACATAACCTCATTATATCACAAAATCTTAAAAACTCGCTCTAGCCGACCGAATATCTATAACCAGAAAGTATCTCGCTTAATCTCTACTAGCTTATCTCCCGGTAAATTAAACTTTTTCCCCGGAGCATAATTTTTGATGGCGGACAGAAAATCGCGAATCTGTGGCCGAGTTGCCGAAATCCCCGCGCGTATTAGCCCTCCGCGTAGAACTTCCACCGCTACGTCCCCCGGCATATCATAAAACCACTCTCGCCGATATTCTCTGCCACCTGGCAAAACATCTCCCGGCAGTAACTCCTCCACTAACGTATCAATATGCCCTTTTAAAATATTCGTCCTGTGATATATTTTTAACAATCCTAAAATCGTCCCTGGTAGCAAATTAGAAACCTCCGACCGTATCCGGTTCCGTAGGTATTTATCATCACTATTCGTCGGGTCCTGTCGGAAACTAATATCATGTACATAAGCATACCTATAAATCGCATCTTTAAATACGACGAAATAATCAGGCTCTCTTAAAACAGGGGTAGAATACTCAAAAAGTTCCCCTAAAACCGCACTCGGTAGTAGACCAGGCTCGATAAACGGCCTCCAAATTTCCTTATTCCCAAACGGCGCTAAACCTCTCCATCCAGTCCCTCTAGCTAGATTTATCGCCATACTTTCGATTAAATCATTCCCGTGGTGCGCGACAAACATCTCTCCGTCATACTTCTCCGCAACTTTCGAAAAAAACTCATAGCGTGAATATCTAGCTTGTTCTTCCGAAACGTTTTCCCCTAATTCGCCATGGCCAACAACGTACTCTAAGCCGTATTCTTTAGCCTTCGCACATACGAATTCCTCATCATCCCTACAACTCTCTCTCGTCCCATGATTAAAATGCGCCACGACTACCGAGGGGTCATTCCGAAAAATATACATCAAAACCATAGAGTCTATCCCGCCGGAAACCGCTAAAATTTTACGCAAAACGTCCCCTTTCTTTAAAATATCCACCTAAACTATCAAAAATATTGCTAAAATCTCGCATATATTATATAGTATAACATATGAACACCGAAAAAATTCGCAATTTCTGCATTATCGCCCATATCGACCACGGCAAATCTACTCTTGCCGATCGCATGATGGAAATGACCGGCACCGTAGAAAAGCGCGAAATGAAACAGCAGCTCTTAGACAGTATGGAACTAGAGCGCGAAAAGGGAATTACGATTAAACTTGCCCCAGTTCAAATGCACTATAAGGGCTACGAGCTAAATCTTATCGACACTCCGGGCCACGTTGATTTTTCTTATGAAGTCTCCCGTAGCCTACAAGCCGTAGAAACTGCAGTCCTCGTTGTTGATGCGACGCAGGGCATTCAGGCACAAACCCTCGCAAACGTCTATCTTGCTATCGAACAAGATTTATTTATTATCCCAGTTATTAACAAGGTTGATTTGCCCGCCGCCGATGTCGAGAAGGTCGAGCAACAAATCATTAATCTCTTAGGCTGCAAAAAAGAAGATATTATCGGTGTTTCCGCAAAGACTGGACTAAATGTTGAAAAAGTCCTAGACGCCATCGTCGAAAAAGCCCCCGCGCCAAAGCTGGCAAGCACCCCCTCGACGAGGGCTCTCATCTTCGATAGCTATTTCGACGATTATCGTGGTGTAGTTCTCTACGTCCGCATTTTTGACGGTAAAATTGAAAAAAATGCCAATATCCGTATGATGGCGGCAAAAACTAACGGCATCGCCCTAGAAGTCGGCACCCTGACACCAAAAATGAACTCAAAGTCCGAACTCACCGAAGGCGAAATCGGCTATATCGTCACCAATTTAAAAACCACTCGTGAGGCAAAGGTCGGCGACACTGTTACTTTGCAAAAATCTCCGGCAGAAACCCCGCTCCCAGGTTATAAAAATGTTCTACCTTTCGTCTATGCCGGATTTTTCCCGGTCTCCAACGAAGATTATAAAACCCTAAAAGATGCTATCGAGAAGCTTAGCCTCTCCGATTCCGCCCTGCAATTAGAGCCGGAAAACTCTCCAGTCCTCGGCTTTGGCCTGCGTATCGGTTTTCTCGGGCTACTCCACATGGATATCATTCGTGAACGTCTAGAACGCGAATTTAATCTAGACCTCGTCGTCACGAACCCGAGTACGAATTATCAGGTTACTATGAATAATGGGGAAGAACTGGAGATAAAATCTGCCGCCGATTTGCCAGACCAAACCGAGGTCCTTGAAATTCGCGAACCGTGGGTAAAAGGCGAAATTATCGTGCCAAAGGATATGATTGGTAATGTTCTAAACCTTATCGTCGAAAAACGTGGACATCAGACTAATCTTTCCTATATCGAGGACCGCGCAGTGATCGATTTCGAAGCGCCTATGGCAAATCTCCTTACCGATTTTTACGACCAACTAAAATCCACTACCTCGGGCTACGCCTCGTTTAACTACGAACTCTCCGATTATCGCGCAGAGGACCTTGTCCGCGTAGATTTTCTCGTTGCCGGGCAAAAAGTTGATGCGCTCGCAATTATGTGTCATCGTTCCGAAGCCGAAAGTATCGGCCGTGAAGTAACTAAGAAATTAAAAGAAGTTATCCCTCGTCAGAGTTTCGAAGTTGCGCTCCAGGCTGCTATTGGCGCTCGTATTATCGCCCGCGAAACTATTGGCGCCTATCGTAAAGACGTCACCGTAAAAATCCACACCGGCGATCGCGACCGTAAGGCAAAACTATTGAACAAGCAGAAACGTGGTAAAGCACGTATGAAACGCTTCGGCAAAGTCGATATCCCGAGCGAAGCCTTTACCGTTATGCTAAAACGCGACGAATAAATTACTGCTCATGCGAAACCGCGTATTTATATAGCTCATCTACAACTAAATTAAACACGCTTTCCCTGTCCAAGCTCGCTTTTACCGGAAGCAACATTCCCTTACTCTGATAGGTTTGTAATACTGGAACAGTTTTTTCATTAAATTCACGAATACGTGTTTTAAATGTCTCTTCCTTTGCATCGTCCGCCCGGATATGTAATGTATGTGTCAAATCTCGTTTGCCGAGTTCGTGTACTGTTTCCCAACGCCTCAATACATCCGCCTCAGACACACTCAGTAAAATCGCAACTTTTATCGGATGCCCGCCGTCTTCCGCCGCTTCCATGACGCGTACTTCCTCTCCAGACCATCTCCCTACCGAGGATAGCACTAGCGGAAAACCGTTTAGGTCGCTACGTTTGAAATATGGCAAAATCCATTTATAAAAGACGTCCTGCGGAATTAGCTCACCACTATCACTCATGTGATTTTTTTCCTCTTCCTCCATTGTCCGAATAATCATCCCCGAAGAAAGGAACTTCGCGCCAAGTAATTCAGCTAATTTTACCCCCACGGTATCTTTTCCACTCATCGGCAGCCCGAAAACATTTATACTTCCCGTCCCGAGCCACTCTTTTATTGCAGTAATTTTCTCTTCCATAAATACATTTTACTACATTTTTCTCTTTCCGCAAAAAATCTTGACAACATTTTCTAAAGCCTTTATACTAAAAGTATATAAAATCCTCTCCAAAGGTAAAAGGCACATTTCATAATCTATAACCTTCTCTAGGGATAAGAGTAACATACGCTGCCTGTATTTCGGGCACGTAAAATAGACGGCGGAGTAGCGGTCATAACCCGTACTTTCATATACTTGTCTATTTTGCAAGCGTATGCGAGGCCTTTTATCTTTGGAGAGGTAATAGGTAGTGCGTTGTGGCCGCTACTCTGCTTTTTTTGAGTAATATCGTAGCAGAGAAAGCCGCACGGCGGTGATTTTTTAAATTTTGGGAGGAGAAAAACCAATAAGAAAGTGAGGTAGAGAATGAATATAAAAAGTAGTAAAAGAGTGAAACGGCTTTCTAGTACTAAGCGAACTGTTCGTGCTAATAGGGAAAGTCTTTATGCTCGTATGTTCCAAAGAAAGACTACTAATACCTCACGT
>JAFRFM010000031.1 GCA_017434345.1 Candidatus Saccharimonadota bacterium | reverse complement strand
TCCGAAATCTGGCAGCAAGTGTTCAAAGAAGTCGGCATTGATGCCAAAATCGCCGAAATCGGCTCCGCTGAAAATGGCAAAACCCGTGGCATTAAGCCCGGCGAAAGCATCTTCTTCTACGACGCCCACGAAGACTGGTGGTCCCGCGGAGGTGGCATCGAAACTACGCCCGTCGGCGATCCTTGTGGTCCCGATAGCGAGGTGTTTTATGATTTCGGCGAGGACAAACAAGACGTCGAAAAATACGGCAAGTCCCATCCCGCCTCCGACGGCGCCCGTTTCATGGAGATCGGCAACCACGTCTTCATGCAGTACAAAAGACACGCCGACGGCACTTTCTCCGAACTCACTAACAAGAACGTTGACTTCGGCGGCGGTCTAGAGCGCATTGCCGCGGCTAGTATTAATAGCTATGACGTCTTCAAAATTAGTCTCTTAAAGCCCATTATCGACAAGCTAGAGGAGCTTTCCGGTAAAAATTACGAATCAAACACTGACGAAATGCGCATCATCGCGGACCACCTCCGCGGCGCTTACCTCCTTACCGCCGAAGGGCTAAAGCCTGCCAATAAGCAGCAGGGCTACGCCCTCCGCCGCCTTATCCGCCGTGCCGTGTTAAAGGCACTCGATCTCGGTCTCGATCAAAACTTCCTCTCCGAGGTTATCCCTGTCATCGCTGATTCTTACGCTGACCTCCCCGACACTATTCTTACTCACCGCGAAAGCGTCCTCGACACGCTCACTCGCGAAGAGCAATCTTTCCGCAACACCTTGAAAAAAGGCCTCCGCGAGCTTCGCCGGCTGAGCAGTCAGCGCACGCTGTCCGGAGCAGAACTATTTAAGTTACAGGACACCTACGGTTTCCCCCTGGAGCTCTCCGTCGAGGAGACTTATAAACAGGGAATCGAGCTGTCTAAAAATTGGCGTGCAGAGTTCGACTCAGCATTGAAAGAGCAGCGCGAACGCTCTCAGACTGCATCTAAGGGCATGTTCAAGGGCGGCCTCGAGGACCACGGCGAGATGGCCACAAAGTATCACACTGCCACTCACCTTGCCCTTGCCGCTCTCCAGCAGTTAATCAGTCCTGATATCAAGCAAATGGGAAGCAACATCACCGCCGATCGCATGCGCCTAGATTTCAACTTCGATCGCAAGCTTACACCCGAGGAAAAGCAGGCCGTCGAGGACCAGGTCACCGCCTGGATTTCGCAGGATCTGCCCGTCGTCTTCGCTGAATATGATAAAGACTATGCGCGTCATGAGTTAAAAGCTCACGGTAACTTCTGGGAAAAGTACCCAGACACGGTCAAAGTTTACACCGTTGGTGATGCTAAGCAGCCTGCTTCCCGTGAAGTTTGTGGCGGCCCCCACGTCGAACACACCGGCGTTCTCGGTCATTTCAAAATCAAAAAAGAAGAATCCTCCGCTGCTGGCATCCGCCGCATCAAGGCCATTTTGGACTAATTTAGAGCTAGCTACATTCTAGTTCGAACTTTCACTCTTCTTAAGTGCCTTCAAGGCTCCTTTATGGTGCATACACCACAAAGGCGTCCGGTATTTTAATCGTTTCCTAGGTCTATTATTAATCTCTCTAACGACTTCGTCAAGGTCTGCTGGGGTGATTTTTCTAAAATCCATGCCTTTGGGGAAATATTGCCTGAGCAATCCATTAGTATTCTCGTTCGAGCCTCTCTCCCACGAGTGGTAGGGGTTCGCAAAATAGATATCTGTATCAGGAAGGGCTCGTTCTATCCATTCAAAACCATTGTTCTCTGAACCGTTGTCCATTGTAAGGGTCTTGATACGCTTAAGGATGACTCTGTCGGTTAACGCCTTTATAGTACCATCCGCAAACCGCATGCTCGTAGTTAAGCGCAGTAGCTCCTTCTCGTCTTCTGGCAATGCCGTTTGCTCTGGCGTAAGCGGAGGCAATAGAAAAGCGACGAGGAAGCCAGTCTTGCGTTCTACCCAAGTTGCTATCCTTCCAGTAGCGCCATGATCTTTCCCGAGTACCGTATCGCCCTCCCAGTCGCCTATCCTAATCCTCTCGTTTACAGTCTCTGGACGTTTGCTGATATTTTTGAGCTGCTCTCGTTCTTTGCGTTTCTGCCTGTTGGTGTAGTATTGCCTATTGTGTCTGTAGCCTCTCACGTGCCGAAGGAACTTTTTTAGCTCCTTGTGATACCGATAAATCCAATCATAAATTGTTTGTGTTGCTAAGATAATCTTGGCTTTTGCCCCATTTATCATAATTCTACCGTAGCGCAAGGCACCACTAATCTGTTCTGGAGACCAGCGCTTCTTTACTTTACGGATGATAAGTTTCTCTAATGTCCCATTATTAGTAGGGTGTAGTCTCCTATGTACTTGATTAGCGCTGTAGCGTCTTTGATTAGCCTTATGCTGTGCGCCTACTCCGCTATACCGATGAGAATTCAGAGGCCTCTTTATCTTGAAGATAACCCCCGGTATGCGAGCGTGCTGGTATTCCTTGAAGTTTAATCGGTTTCTTCTAATTTCAGCGTGAATGGCAGAGGATGTTTTGCGTAATGTGTGGCCTATTTCTCTTATAGGCTTATTTACATCTAAGAATCCCTCTAACTTGATTCGTGATTCTAGTGTAAAATGAGTATAGGGCATAGTTTTGTCTCCTTATAATAGTTAGTTTGTTGTTATAGAAACTATTATATACCAGACAGATTGTGCCCTCCTTGATGCCTTAAGTGTGAAAGTTGGAGTTGGAATGTATAGCTAACCCCTCCCAATAACACTAAAAATATGTTATAATTATACAGGTATGAAAAAATCACAACCCAATCAGCTACGAGTCCACACCGTCAGTCCCACCCATTTTGATACCCAAAATTTCGCCTCCGCCCAAGCCCCCCGCAAGACGCGTAAATCCGACACTACAGAGAAAGCCATTAAGAATCTTACGCTCCTTGCTGGCATT
>JAFRFM010000030.1 GCA_017434345.1 Candidatus Saccharimonadota bacterium | reverse complement strand
GCAAACCCGCTTCGCTGCCTTTCCTTGTCTAGATTTATTTAAGGTGCAGACGCTTGAAAAAGTATTGTGCTTTCCTTGCTCAGATTTGCTTAATATGTGACTTGGTGAGGCTACCAGCCGCCGCCTCCGCCACCGCCACCACCGCCGCCGGAGAAGCCTCCGCCTCCGCCGCCGCTGGATGAGCTGGAACTAGAGGAGATAGTTGAGGAGGAATAGACGGATGAGTAGAGGTCGCGGTTCATAGTAGAGAAAGCGGCGATAGTAAAGTAATCGGTGCCGGAATACCAAGTCGGGTCGTAATTTTCGGCGAGTTGGTAGTATTTATTAAGATTTTCCATCCAAGAGTCTTCTAGTCCAAATAGAATGGCATAGGGTAACAACTTTTCATATAATTTAACGATGCCTTCGTTCGAAGTGTCGGCACCTTCGACGGAGTGAAGGAATTTGATGCGGTCTTGTTCTGCCATTTTAATATATAGGCGGAGACCTTCGAGATAAGCGTTCGCGTCGAGCCCCTTTTCGGTGAGGCGAGAATAGCGGCTTGTCTTAGAGCCGATAATAATCGTAGAGATGATGGTGCTGATAATGCATAGCGCGATTATGATGGGTAGAGATTCTTTGCCTACGAGGTAGCCATTGTCGAGAAAAAGAGTAAGGTTTAGACTACTTGTATCGGAGAGGACGACGACTGCATTAAATATAAAGAAGAGAACGAACACAACGGTTATAACTGTGCCGGCTTTGGTTGTTTTAGCTTGTTTAGTATTAGCACCTTCAAGGAGGTTTTGTTCCCTGAGCAAGTCGACCGCACTAGTAGAATATCGCATAGCGAGGCTAGCTAGGCTAGAAGTTGCTGTGTGTTTTTTGACTTCGATTTCTAGTCCATCATAAACATTGTTATTGCTGCCGTTTAGGATTTTTAAGACGTTTTTCTGAGGCGTGGTAAGATTAGAGGTATCCTTGACTAGGATTTTCCAGGTAGGTTTTTTAGAAAGTCCTTTCGATTCGCCTTTGACTAGTACGATTTTCCCAGATACGGCCAGCTCTAAGAGAGTTGCGACATAAGATTTTTTGCCAGATTTAAGGAGTAGTTGCTCGGCTTCGGCTACGGTAACGTTTTTTAGTGGAACATATTCAGGCTTAATAAACAGGTTTTTGTAATATTTACGCTTTGGGAGGCCTTTTTTGAGCCATTTTTTGATCGATATGGCAAGAATAATTATACAGAGAATGATTATGAAAATAGTAACAATAACTAAGGTGTAATTTTTGAGCGGCTCGGCAACTGGGAAAGTGTTTGGTTTGAAGTCTATGGCGAAGGTGAGGTTCTCGCCGGCTTTGAGATTAGTGGTTTTGAAGGAAACCGTATATTTTTTAGGGTCGGAAGTAGTTTCGCAACGGGACGATTTCCCGGAGGCTCCGTAGTGACCGACATAGCAGGAGATACTGTCGTTGTTAATAGAGGAGAAAGACTTTTCGTCAAGATGGAGTGTGGCGGTAAGGTTATCGAAACGTTGCGACCAGCCAGTACCGTTCGTATCCCAATAGAGTTCCTGGAAAGATTTTATGGCATCTTTTTGCCCGCTGACATTATTTTTACTATTGTCGAATTCGGTAATGACGTTGTAAAAATCATATTCAAGGATATAGGTTTGCTCGCCGTGAACATAGGTATTAGAGTCGCCAATGTAAAAGATATAAGCACTGTCTTTCTTCTCGGTTTTACTGATTTTTTCGGCTACGCCATTACGAGTTACGGAGAGGTTTAGGGATGAGGTATTTTTTATGGTAGTATTTTTACCGTCTTGATTAGTGTATGGAATGGCGCGGGTGATACCGTGATTTTGATTAGTTTCTGGGAAGACGGCGGTGAGGACTTCGACGACGTGCATTTTTGTAGTGTCGCCAGATGGCTCGAGGTAGTAGTCGAAAGTTGAATTCGTAAAGTAAAAATTGTTAGTGCTACTACTTGCGGCGAAGGCGGATGTGCTTAAAAATAATGCGCTTATGCTAGAAGAGATAACGGTTAGGCTTAAAATTAAAGCGGTTATGGTTTTTTTGAAGATGCTTATGCCTTGACTTTTTTGGCTATTTATAGTATAATTAGAGGATAGGATGTTCATAATACTTCTTTTAGGGCGGATTTTAGGGCATTATTAGACTTTTGGAATTTAATTCCTTCTTCTTCGGTAAGATTGAGGTCGAGGCGGCGGACTATTCCCTGTTTTCCGACAATAGCGGGGTAACCGTTATATACTTCGGCAAAATCATCATAACAGGAGACCGGAAGAATACGGTGTTCGTCATCTAGAATACTATTTATAATACGAGTAACGCAGGCGCCGATACCGTAATATGTTGCGCCTTTTTTATTGATGATTTCGTAGGCTTCATTTTTTACGTAGTTTTCAATTTCGCCGCGAGTTTTAGTATCTAGAATATTTGTAAGGGGTTTTCCGCCAATATTTGCGGTTGACCAGAGGGTGAATTCGGTGTCGCCGTGTTCGCCGACTTGATAAGCGTGGATAGATTTCGGATGGATACCGAGATGCTCGGAGAGTTTCTGGCGGAGGCGAGAGGAATCGAGGACGGTGCCGGAGCCGATGACCTGTTCGTGTGGTAGACCGGAGTAATGCCAGGTGAGATAGGTTAATACGTCCATAGGGTTAGAAACGACCAAGAAGATACCGTTAAAGTCACTATCCATGATTTTTTTAATCATAGATTTAAAGATTTTTGCGTTTTTTTGCAATAAATCCATGCGAGTTTCGCCGGGTTTTTGTGGTGCGCCAGCGGTAATGATGATAATTTCGCAATTTTTAGCATCTTTATATGTGCCGGAGCGGATTTTTAGATAAGACGGAGAAACGGTTAAGGTATCTTTTAAATCGATGACTTCGCCCTCTGCGTCTGCGTTGTTAATATCAGTTAAAATAAGCTCATCAACGCTAGTGCGTTGGTTTACGAGGCAATAGGCGATAGAAGCGCCTACGTTGCCAGTGCCCACAATCATAATCTTTGCCATACTTTGATTATAACATATTATATTGTACCTGAGGGAGAAATTAAAATTACTTTTCGCAAGCCCGCTTCGCGAGCGCCCGTCTTTACGGGGCTCGCTCGCTGTGCGCCTAGCGAGGCGCACACGCTTGCGAAAAGTAATTTTAATTTCTCCTTTTAGGCATAACCTATATGTTGAAATCAAAGTAGGCAGATTTTTTGTATTTTTTGGAGAGGAAGTTGTCGATGATTTTTTGGTAGCGGGGGGAGATTTTGGAGAGGCGGGTGTAGCT
>JAFRFM010000029.1 GCA_017434345.1 Candidatus Saccharimonadota bacterium | reverse complement strand
TAGCGCTACTATCCGCTCGGAAATGGCAAAGCTCGAGGAAGCCGGTTTTATCGCGCAGCCACATACTTCCGCCGGCCGTATCCCTACGGACGCTGGCTACCGTTTTTATGTTAATTCGCTAACTGAGCAGGAGCAAAAACAGGAACAGGAACAAGCCCAGGCACAAAATCAAGAGCAAAAACAGCTTTCTCGCGAACTGGACCGTAGCACTCACGCTCTCGAAATCCGCATTTCCGCGCAGTCTCGTGCCGATTATGCTATTCGCGGCGCGGTAGATTCCCTCGTCGATCTTACCGGTAATCTCGGCCTCGCTACTATCGGCGACCAGCTTTATCTTTCAGGCATCTCTCGCCTCTTTACCCAGCCGGAGTTTTCCGACGTAGCTCGCGTAAAAGCCGTCGCCGAGCTCCTCGACAACCTTGAACCGTGGCTCCGTGAGGCTTCTCCGGGCGAACCGCTAAACATCTTTATCGGGCAGGAAAACCCTATCGGTCGCACCTCTGGCGTCTCGTTAATTATTAGTAAATTCCGCTCGCCGTATTCGGATAAAAGTTATATCGGCGTTCTCGGCCCTACTCGACAGAATTATGGCCGAGTAATGTCGTTAGTCCGTAGTGCAGGTGACACATTAGAGGAGATATTATAATATGAAAAAAGATAAAAGTCAAGCACAAGCGCAACCAGCGAAACCACAAGCAGAACCAGCAGAACCACAAGCACAATCAGAGCAAGCACAGGCGCAATCTGTAACTCCGCAAGGACAACCACAAGCAGATTTACAGCAGAAACTCGCCGAGCTAACTTCCGATCTCCAGCGTACTCGTGCCGATTTTGAAAATTATCGTAAACAGATGGACCTACAAAAGTCTCAGGCTGCTAGCTTCGCTAAATATGAAACTATTAAAAAAGTCCTTCCGCTCCTCGATGATATGTCTCGCGCTATTGCCTCTACCCCCGAGCTAAAGCCTTTAGAAAAAACTTTAGAAAAAACTCTAAAAGAGCTTAATCTAGCGACTATAGACACGAAACCGGGCACACTCTTTAACCCCGATATCCACGACGCCGTTATGATGGAGGACGGCGACGGCGATACCGAGGTTATTTCCGAAACTCTCCGCCCCGGCTATCTTTACGAGGGCGAAGTTATTCGCCCAGCTATGGTAAAAGTTACGACTAAGTAGTATAATAATTATATATGTACGGGTCGGGCAAAAGTGATTTTATCAGAGAACGCGTCCGCGCCTGCGACTATCTTGTCGTTGCGCAGTTATTTTTGCAACAAAATTTCTTACTTGAACACCCGTTAAAATTTGAAGATATCAAGCCTCGTCTGCTCGGACATTGGGGTACCTGCCACGGAATTGATGTTGTCTATGCTAATCTAAAGGCCTATTTTCCGCACATAGACTTTATCCTCGGCCCAGGCCACGGTTTCCCCGCGCTCCAGGCGAACCTTTTCCTCGACGGCACACTTGAAAAATACGATAAAAACGCTACTCGTGATGAAAAAGGTATTGCCTATATCTGTCGGGAATTTTCTTGGCCCGGTGGTTTTCCGTCGCATGCTAGTCCTTTTACTCCTGGGGTTATCTGCGAAGGCGGCGAACTCGGCTACGCTCTAGCTACCGCCTACGGCTCCGTTCTCGGTCATCCGGAAAAAACTGTCGCCGTGTTAATCGGCGACGGGGAATTAGAGACCGCCACCGCACTTTCCTCGATGAACTTAAACAAGCTTTTCGGCGAAAATGTAAGCATAAACGGTAAAGTCATACCTATTCTCCACCTCAACGGCTACAAAATCTCCGCCCCTACTATTTCTGCCCGCAAGTCCGAGAGGGAACTAGCCGAACAAATTCGTGGTTTCGGCTATACACCAATTTTTGCAAACGAAAAAAACTTCGGACAAAAACTTCAGGAGCTCTTAAACCCGCAATACCGAGCCGTCGCAAAGCGTACGCAAAATCCCTTCATTGTCTTCCGTTCGGAGAAAGGCGCTACCGGCCCAGAGTATCTAGACGGACAAAAAATAGCCGGCAACTATCTCGCTCATCAAATTCCCCTAAAAAACGCCAAAACTAGCGAAAAAGAGTTAAAAATGCTCGAAAATTGGCTTAAATCTTACCATTTTAATGAACTATTTTCTAAAGAAACTGGCTTTGCTAAAGGAGTATTTCTATGAAGACTGGTATTATTAACACTCTCCCTACCGTAGTCGAACACCCTGGCGCCGAATACTTTTCCCCGGCGGAGTTGCTCGGCGAACTTATTTCCGAAAAAATGCGCGACGATTCTACTTTCTATCTCTTGTCCCCGGACGAAACTACGAGTAACCGCCTCGATGCGGCTTATAATTCTACCTCTCGTTCTTGGGCAATGCCAACCGAGCCGTGGGACTTGCCGGAGGCAGAAAATGGGCGCATCATCGAACTACTTTCCGAAAATGCCCTCTTCGCAACTATGGTCGGTCATATTCTCGGCAGTCATGAACCAGCGATGATGACCAGCTACGAATCATTTTTCTCAATTATCACCTCTCAGGTTATTCAGTATCTTAAATTCCTCGAGCAAACTTCCGAGGCCAAAAAGCTCGCTAAAACTCCTATACAGGATTATCCCGCGGCGAACCTCATCTCTACTAGTACCTGCTGGCGTCAGGACCATAACGGTTTTTCCCACCAGTCTCCAACTTTAATTTCCACTCTTCTCTCTATCCCAAACGCTCCAGTAAACTGTCTTTTCCCGGCCGATGATATTTCCGCCGCCGCCGCTTTCGAGTTTATGGACACATCTGAAAATGTTGTAAATCTTACAACATTTAATAAAACCGAAGAACCGCGTTGGATAGATTTAAACCACGCTCGTTTCCAGTTCAAAAACGGCGGCGCTAGCGTCTTTGGCTTCGCCACAAACGCCGATGCCGAAAATGCTGATTTTATTCTCACTTCCGCCGGAGACATCGCTACTCGCGAAGCTCTCCGCACCGTCGAAATCCTGCACCAAGACCTCCCAGATTTGAAAATCCGTTTTATCGGTATCAACGCACTTTCCTATAACAAAATCGGCACCACAAAAACCCCTCTCTCTCAAGAAGCTTTTGTCAGCCTCTTTGGCTATCACACTCCGATTATCGCTAATTTTCACGGTTTTCCGGACACGCTAAAGAATATTTTACGCAACTATACCTCTCAAACTATTTACGCCCACGGGTTTATGGAGCAGGGAAGCACGATCACTCCGCTCGAAATGCTTCGCTTAAATCACGCCTCGCGTTATGACCTAGCAATAGATGCTGCAAAAATTTGTAACAGGGAAGACTTAGTCAGAAAGTATCAGGACATACTTTCCGAAAATCACGCCTACGCCCTAACTAACGGCATAGACAAAATCACTATTTTATGAGATAATAGACCCTATGGAATTATTTATTCTAATCATTGTGCTCGTTATTCTTGCGGAAACTACTATTCTAGTTAGTAAAAATTCGCATAAGATTTTTGATAATAATGCGAAACGTAAAATCTACGTCGACACCTCTGCGCTTATCGACGGTCGAATTCTCTCTGTTGCGCAAACTGGCTTTGTCGGCGACGACCTAATCATCCCGCGTAGCGTAATACGCGAGTTACAACTCCTTGCCGACGGTAAAGATTCCGAAAAACGTATGCGCGCCCGTCTAGGTCTAGATACGATTAACGAATTAGAACGCGTTATCTATTGTGATGTTACAATTCTCCAGGACGAACTCGACCGTACCCCAGTAGATGAGCGTCTGCTCTCCCTCGCGAAGGAAAATCACGGTCTTATTCTTACTACCGATTTTAACCTTATAAAAGTCGCTGCTACCGAAAACATTGAAACCCTTAACATTAACGACCTCGCTCTAGCATTAGAAACAGAGTATCTTCCGGGAGAAAAGCTAAAGGTCAAAATTACCGAAAAGGGCAGTAACCGCGGTCAAGGTGTTGGGCATCTAAGAGATGGCATCATGGTAGTCGTTGATGGGGCCTCTACTAAAATTGGTAAAGATGTAGATGCCGAAGTTATCCGTTTTTTGCGGAACTCTGCCGGGCGTATAGTTTTCGCTAAAATTGCTCCAAAAAACCGCTCCAAAAAACCGCCGAAAGCATAGCTAATAGTAACACTAGATTTACCGCCAAAAGCACACAACTAGTAGCGACACTAAATCTCGTCGCTCGCCTCAAACCCGTAATCGTCAGTAACCGTAACCTTTACTTTCCCAGATGCACCGCTAGTGTTCTCTACTGTAAAGTCTTTTTGCGTTACCGCGCCACTAGCAATCGTCTTGTCGCCTACGGTGACTGTATAGTTAGATAGCGGCTGGCTACCTTGCGTAATCACGATTCTATAGCCACCACTCGCCGAGTTTGCACCGCTCGCATAAATACTTACCGACGGCGCCTTATACGAACAGTCGTCCTCTACTTCTCGGTTATATGGCTCTGGCACATCCCAGACTTCTTGCTTCGTAATTGGGTCTACGGTCTTAGTCGCCTCTATCGCAATCTTAAATCTTTCATCCGTACAGCTCGCCGCGAGGTTATGTGTATATTTATTAAACATCAAGCTTACTCTCTGTACGCCGGAGTTCTTCGAGTTATACCAGCTCGGCCAAATATCCGTCTGACCATTTACGGTCAAAGTTTGGATACCGCTCGGTCTTACTGGAGCTTGATTCTTTGTCCATCTACCTTCGTTTAGATAAAGATTCATGTGCACATCACTCATGTAATCATTTACTACGCGCCTAACCACGGTCTTATCTGAACTCTTTAGACCGCTACCGTCATGCCTACCACTCCAGACTACCGTCGCCACGGCCGGAGAATAGCTCGCTAGCCAAGAATCTTTTGCCGTGGAGCTTACTGCTGTTGTAGTTGTACCAGATTTTGACGCCGTCCAAACATTTGGGATTACGAAACCGTAACCGTTCGCCATGTTCGAGCCGAAGGTCATGGTACGAGCCGCCGGGTCGTGTAGGATGTCGGAAAGCATATAAGCTACCTGCTCATCATAAACCCGCTCGCCCTCGCTATCTGTCCAACTCTCTAATATATCACCAGATGAATTTTTCAGCTCTAGTACATAGGTCAGGTCTTTCGCCACGCCACCGCGCGCTACCGAAGCGTATGCGTTCGCGTGTTCAACTGGCTTTACCGAACAACCCGAACCAATCGCAATAGCCAAACCAGCAGCGTTTTCATTTCCCGCACAGAAGGACTTATCCCCTAATTTCTGTGCCACCTCGATACTATTCTGTACGCCGTTGATGTATAGCGCCTTCACCGCGCCAATATTTAGCGAGTTACCTAGAGAGGTACGAATTGTGATGTTGCCATAAAATGCACCAGAAGAGTTCCTAAGAGCACATTTCCCGCCGGTATATCCGTTACAGTAGAGACTATCAATATTCTCATCCTTCAAGATAGAACCCGGACCATAGTTCGTCCCAGCCCTCTGCATAAATAACGGACCGTAATCAAGAATTGGCTTAATAGACGAACCCGGTTCTAGATTGGATGTCGCCGCATTTAACTGACCGTAAATTTCCGTATTCCAATCTACTGAGCCCACCATCGCAACCACCTGCGAAGTTTCGACATCAATAGATGCTAATGCGATGTTGTCAGCACCGTTTGTGTATAGATATTTCGCACCAGTTGCTACGGCATTCTCCGCCATTTCCTGGGCCCTAATATCTAGCGATGTCTTTACCGTAAAGCCGCCCGCGCGCATCGTCTTTACGCCGTATTTTTCCTCTAATAGGTTGCGTACAGTGAGGACGAAATGCGGTGCTCGGATATTTTCATATTGTTGTTGCTCCGGCTGAATCGTGTCAAGGATATTTACCTCTTTTGCCTTGTCTGCTTCCTCTTGAGTAATATAACCCATCTCCGCCATTACGTCTAAGGTCTTCTTCTGTCTAGAAAGCAGGGCCTCATTAGCGGAAGTATTATACGGGTTCAATACGGCAGGGTTATTTGGAATTGCCGCCAAAAGAGCACTTTCCGCTAAGGTCAAATCTTTTGCGCTCTTCTTAAAGTAAGTCTGCGCCGCGCTTTCCACGCCATTTCTACGACCACCATACGGCGATTCGTTTAGGTACATGGTAATAATCTGTTCCTTATCGTACATCTTCTCAACCTCTAGGGCGAGGATTGCCTCTTTAATCTTCCTCGGAATACCAGAAATTCCGCGATCCTGTGCTTCGTCGGAGAAATAGAACTGTTTAATTAACTGTTGCGTCAAGGTCGAACCACCCTGGACACCCTTACCAGTTACCGTCGAAAGTCCGGCACGCAACAACGCCCAGAAATCTACGCCAGAGTGATTATAGAAATTCCTATCCTCAATCGCTACCGTGGCCTGCCGCATATACGTCGAAATATCATCGCCATCCACGACCAAACGGTAATCCCCGTCGCCCCTATCTTCCCAAAGCACTTCTCCGTTTCGGTCAAGGTAGGTATTTACAGTTTCAGAAACTTTTAGTTCATCTAGTCTAATCGCCTCAAGGTCCTTCTTATAGTACAAGAACAAACCGCCTATCGCAATGATTCCAAGCAAAATACAGGCCGCCGCGATTTTCCCGAGGGTTTTTAACCCACGTAGTGAGAACCAGTATTTAAATACACGCTTAGGATGCAAATGTGCAAAGAAGCGCTTTACCGGATCTTTAGGTAACGTTGCTAAATCTTCTGCTCGTTTCCGCGCCTTTCTATCGGCACGCACGCGCGACTTATAGACTAAGCTAGAATAAGTATTCATTGACTTATTCTTTTTTGAGAAAGCGGACTTCTTCGGTCCTTTCGACTTAGTCGATTTTGTAGATAACTTTCTTGAATTCTTCGCTGTTTTTTCCATAAGCTTACTCTATTATATCACATTTGTGCTATAATTAACATATTATGAAGTTATCAGAAGAGTTATCCTGGCGCGGATTTTGCGCCGAAACCACAATCAAAGATATAAAAACCTTAGACGAGAAAACTCATAATTTCTATCTTGGCGCCGACCCATCTGCCGACTCCCTAACTATCGGCAACCTCGCTGCGTTAATGATGTGCGCCTGTTTTGCTAGGCATGGCTATAAACCGTATCTGTGAGTTGGCTTCGCTACTGGCCAGATTGGCGACCCAAAAGACACCGGCGAACGCGACCTAAAACCTATCGAAGAAGTCGAATTTAACAAAAATCGCATCGGAAAACAGATGACGACCGTCCTCGCTCGCGCAATTGTCGCGGACAACGGTACCACCGGAAGCGGAAGCTTACTTGCTCAAGCGTGTGAGCCCGACGGGGGCTCACAGCAAGCGAGCCCCGCGACGGCGGGCGCTCGCGCAGCGGGCTTGAGCAAGCAAACTTCCGCTTCCGGTGATACTACGGTTCTCGATAACTACGACTGGTTCAAGGATATAAATTATCTGGACTTCTTACGCACTGTCGGTAAATCGTTCAGCATGACTCAACTTCTCGACCGCCAATTCATCCAGGCTCGCATCGGCGAAGGCGGCTCAGGTATTTCTTATGCGGAGTTTAGCTACACCCTGATACAGGGTTACGACTTCCTCCACCTTTATCGCGAATATGGCGTAGATTTGCAGCTTTGCGGCGCAGATCAATATGGTAATGCCTCTAGCGGTATTCACCTCATCAAGCGCTTTGAAAACACCGAGGCTAACGTCTGGTCAACCCCTCTGGTGATTGACCCTGTCTCTGGGCGGAAATTTGGTAAATCCGAGGGTAACGCAGTTTGGCTCGCAAAAGAGCCTATAGAACACCCAGACGGCACTATATCTGAGAATTTCACCCCTGTTTTCGATTTCTATCAGTTTTGGCTTAATCAACCAGACACCTCTGTTGAATACCTGATGAAGTTCTATACTATTTACGACAAGGAAACTATTGAAAGTATCCTAAAAGAACACGAAAATAACCCGGGTCAGCGTATTGGGCAGAAAGCCCTCGCAAAAGGTGTTACTGAGGTGGTGCATGGCAAAATTGCCGCAGAAGAGGCTATCAGGCTCACAGAGGTGCTTTTCAATAAAAGTGCTATTATTACCGAAGATGACCTAAAAATCGCTAAAAAGCACCTTAAAACGGCTCAGGAGGGCATAAACGTTATCGACGCTCTCGTGGAGACTGGTTTAGCAAAAAGTAAGACTGAAGCTCGTAATTTCGTCAAATCTGGCGCAGTTTCCCTTATTACCCCCGGAGAAGACGGCTCCACTAACGCAAAAATCACCGCCGCCGAAACTACTTTGGACGCTTCCGGCCTCCTCAAAAAAGGCAAAAATAACTTTTCAGTCATCGGCTAAAGGCTAGCAGAACAAAATTAGGCATCCTAGTCGGAGTCTGCGCCTCGCTAGGCGCAGGGTCAGGGTATCACCCCTGTGAAGACAGGGGTGATACGCCTGACCGCCGACTAGGATGCCTAATTTTGTTCTGCTAGCCTTTAACTGATAATCGCCAGTGTTTCTACCTGTTTTACATCGGCAGCAAACTCATTCACGGCTTTCGTTACCCCCGGAAGTTGCGGATTATTATAATCATGTACAATAATAATGCCACCTTTGACCATTTTCGGCGCAACCAATTTCAGGCTAGTCCTAATAGAGCGGTACAAATCGCCATCCAAAAACGCAAAAGCGATTTTCTCTGGCAAATCTCCCTCTGTTAAATCCTCGAAAAAGCCTTTCTTCACCCGCGGAACCTTTAGTCCTGCTTTTTTGAATCTTTCTACAACCTCTCGCTTTGTTACCATCAGCTCCCCCGCCTTGAAACTATCTCCCGCCGCGGACGCATCTTCTACGGTTTTCTCTGGTAACCCCTCAAAAGAATCGTAAATCCAGAGCCGTTTTCTAGTCTCATACTCTGGCAACGCTTGGCTATCACCAGATGAGCCCAAATTCATCGCAGGCGACGAGCGCTCAATTAATCTCTGCAACAGTAGGGAAGTATCACCTCTATAGCATCCCATCTCCACAAAATCCCCCTCTAGTGCAAGGCATTCTTGCGCCAGCTTTAAAATCACCTCTGTTTCTCTATCGGAAACCTGTTTCGGCTCGCTGTCGGTTTTTCTCATTTTCCGTTTTAGCCTAAATACAATTTTCTAATTTTTCGTAACGCCAAGAATACCACGCAAAGCATAGGACGTGTCCTCAAAATTACGAACAGTAATCGTATCTACCCCCATCTCGACAATCGGATAATCATTTCCACCCGGCTGGGTCATATCTCCAAAATATAAAACCTCATCCTTTTTCACATCTAGTTCTTCTAGCAAATGTGTCATGCCAAATACCTTATTCATCCCTGGAATGAAAGCATTTATAGAGGTTGTGCCACCAATTTCATATTCAAACTCCGGTGCGAGCTTCTTACACTCTGCAACAATCTCCTCACGCTTCTTATGGTCTGGGTCCCAGGCGTATTTTTCCTCCGTTCCAGCCGTCTGCCCTAGAGCGGAGAAGGTAATCTGGGTTAAACGGTTTTCGATAATCTCGTCACCCGGTTTTAGCTTGTCTTCTTCCCAGTAGTCAAGTTTTCGTGCTGCTTTTTCGATTGTCTCTGTGATTTTCTCTACCTGCTCATCTGTTAGCGGGTAATCATAAACCTGTTCCCAATCTGTGCCATTATAGCGATAATACTGCGTCCCCTGCGCAACAAACAGATGAAGATTTTTCAACTGTTCATCTGTTACACCAACGGCCTTTAGTGGGTCTACAATCTGAATCAAAAACTGGTCAAATTTCTGCCCAGAAATAGGACATATTTTATAATAATTTAGACACTCTGTCAATATCTTCGCCATCTCCTCCGTAATCGGGGTCTTCGCGACATTTAGTGTATCGTCAATGTCGAAACCTAACACTTTTTTCATAAGGAATATCCTCCACATTTAATTACCCCTATTATACACAGAGCAAGCCATTTGCGCAAGCCATGCAAGAGGCAGCTATGGTGGCCGAAGGGTGTTAAGTTCGACGAGTCAGGTGGAAGCAGGTTTTACTAGGGGGAGCGAGTACTGCTTTAGTCGGAGTCTGCGCCTTGCTAGGCGCAGGGTCAGGGTATCACCCCTGTAAAGACAGGGGTGATACGCCTGACCGCCGACTAAAGCAGTACTCGC
>JAFRFM010000028.1 GCA_017434345.1 Candidatus Saccharimonadota bacterium | reverse complement strand
GCCGGCTATCAAATGATTACTCAGGTCTATCGCGAAAAAGGTCACACCTTCGATTTAATGCCAATTTTCTTCGCCGCACAGGGTACATTAGGTATTATTACCGAAGTGATTATGCGTTGTGAATTATTACCAGAGGAACCAGTCCATTTCGCTGCCGCTTTCAATTCCGCTGAAGACGCAATTTCCTACGCTAACGAGATGAAGCCTCTTGACCCATATAAAATCGACTTCTATGACGCTAGAATTTTTGCCACTTCGGCCAATTCCGGAAAAGACACCACGCTTTTCTCAAAAAAGTTCGAAAACGGCTATATTATAATAGTGGCATTTAACGAGCGCGCTCGCAAGTCTAATAAGAAAATCGCAAAATGCTTGAAGCGTCTCCCGGAAACCGCCGCCGCCGTTGTCGAAACCGAAGAAAATACAACTGACTTTAGTAGGGTTCAGTCCGCTCTAATAAGCTTTATGAACGACGATTTACGCGGTGAGCGCGCACCGGTCGTCGATGATTTTTACGTTCCCGCAGATCATCTTAAAGATTTCCTAAAGGATCTTCGCACTCAAGAAAAAATCTACAACTTACCACTCCCGCTTTTTGGCTCGTTCCTAAATAGCAATTATTCCGTCCGCCTAGATATCAGGATAAATTCGGTTGATGGTCGTCAGCTCGCCGTCCGCGCTATTAAAGATTTCGCTAGCCTGCTCGGTGATGTTGAAGGTTCGCTTACCGGTGGCTCACCAGAAGGTCGCACAAAGGCGATTATGACAAACGGTCTCCTCTCCGACGGGGAATTAGAGCTCTATCAAAAGATTAAGGATATCTTCGACCCTAAACACATCTTCAACCCCGACATCAAACTCGGCGCTGAGCTAAAGGACACGGTAAAATCCCTCCGCACAAGCAACAACATCGGCATCACAAGCTCACTCCCTCATTGCGGGAAGCGAAACGGTAATACTTTCTGAAGCGTGTGAGCCTTGCTAGACTCACAGCAAGCGAGCCCCGTGAAGACGGGCGCTCGCGCAGCGGGCTTCAGAAAGTATTACCGTTTCGCTTCCCGATTGCAGAGTTGGTTTGCTCCTGTCGCTAACTTGTGGTATAATGACACTCATGAAGACTACATCGAAAAATTTATCAGATACTAAGGTGGAAATTAAAGTTACTTTGGACCAGTCCGACCTCGGTCCGGCTCGTGAGCAAGCTCTCTCTCGCCTCGCTAAAGAAATTAAAGTTCAAGGCTTCCGTAAAGGAAAAGTCCCTGTAGAGGTCGCCGAGAAACATCTCGACCCTAATCAGGTTAATTCTACTGCCCTTGATATTGCTATCCGTAATACCGTCCCTTTAGCCTTTGATCAGGAAAAGAAAATCGCTATTATGATTCCGCAGATTGAGGTCAAGAAATTTGTACCTAATGAATCTGCCGAATATACCGCTACCGCCGATATCCTTCCCGATGTGAAACTCGGAAAATACAAGAAACTCGGCGTCAAGCGTGATACCATCAAGGTTACCGCTAAAGATATCGACGAAGTCTTAAAGAATATTGCCTCCGCTTATGCCGAAAAGAAGGCCGTAAAGCGTAAGGCTAAGCTCACCGACGAAGTTATTATCGACTTTACCGGAAAACTAGACGGCAAAGCGTTTAACGGCGGTTCCGCTAAAGACTACACTTTAGTACTTGGTTCCAACTCGTTTATCCCTGGCTTCGAAGATGGTATCGTTGGACACGAGCCTGGTGATAAGTTTGAGCTAGAGCTTACTTTCCCTAAAGATTATCATAATAAAGATCTCGCCGGCAAGAAAACTACCTTTGAGGTGTTACTTAAACAGGTCAATGAAGTTACTCTTCCTAAAAACGACGATGAATTCGCTAAAAAATGCGGCCCATTTAAGAATATGGACGAGCTAAAGGAAGACATTAAGACTAATTTAAAGGCACAAAACGACCATAAAGTTGAGGAAAAGTATAAAGACGACCTCGTCCAGGCCTTCGTCAAAGGCTGTAAAGTTTCTGCACCAGAAGTCATGGTTCAAGACCAAATGCGCCTAATTAGAGACGATGTTACTAGAAACGCGGCTTCTGCCGGTATGAGTTTCGAAGATTATCTCAAGCAGACCGGACAAACAGAAGAAGATTGGGAAAAAGAAGCGAAAAAACTCGCGGAAAACCGCGTAAAAGCCTCTCTCTGCCTACAGATTCTCGCTCGCGACGAAAAAATCACCGTCGAAGACGAAGACGTACAGGTTAAACTCGCCGAGCTTCGCGATGTCTATCAGAAATCACCAGAAGCCCTAAAGAGTTTAGACGACCCACGCGTCGCACAGGATATCAAGAACCGTATGGCTATCGACAAAACTCTCGATTTCCTAGTCGCCGCACAATAATCAAACCGAGAACTAAAAATACCATTTTCATCAAGCCGTCGAAGACCTCGTTGATGAAAATGGTATTTTTAGTTCTTAATTCAACTATTTACGTGCGACTTTTTTATCGTCTTTTGCTTCGACGATCGATTTTACGAGCGACCATACTACGATATTTGCAACCGCTACGATTAACGCAGCTAGTGGCACAATTAATATCGCAATTCCTAGCGACTGGTTAAACAGCGCAGTAACTGCCGCAGCTACGAACGAAATTGCCGCGATAGAAAGATAAGCAAGCTCTAGGAGTGCTAGTTCTTTCTTTTCTTTGTACATATCTCTAATCTTATACATACTTACATTATAGCACAAACATTTAAAAAAGTCAATAGTTATAACATTATTGCAATTTTTCCCCATCTATGCTAGAATAATTACAAGAGTTTCAAAGCGTCAAATGCTAGGCGCAATTATGCATAATATCAGATAATAACTTAAAGGATTTTTTAAAGTGCCAACAATCAATCAATTGATTCGTAAGCCTCGTAAAAAGGCTATCAAAAAATCAAAAGCTCCGGCTCTTGGTTCTATTGTAAATACCCTAAAAACCCGTCACTATAATCAGCCCGCTCCATTAAAGCGCGGTGTCTGTATTAAAGTAACGACAAAGACCCCTAAAAAACCTAACTCCGCTCTCCGTAAGGTAGCTCGTGTTCGCCTTACTAACGGTCAGGAAGTTTGGGCTTACATCGGTGGTGAGGGACATAATCTACAGGAACACGCCGTTGTGCTTGTTCGTGGTGGTCGTGTTCCGGATCTTCCGGGTGTTCGCTATCACATTGTCCGTGGCACTCTAGATTTACAGGGTGTTCAAGGTCGTAAGCAGGGCCGTTCTAAGTACGGTGCTAAAAAGGAGGATAAGTAATGCCACGTAAAGTTACCACTTCACTACAGAGAAAAGTTTATCCAGATCGTAAATATCAATCCATCCTAGTACAGAGATTGATCAATAAATCCATGCTAGATGGCAAGAAACAGGTTGCCGAGCGTGCAGTTTATAACGCTCTCGAAGGCGCCGCAAAGAAACTAGAAAGCGAAGACCCTGTCGAAGTTTTCGAGAAAGCTCTCGCTAACGTTTCTCCGGACTTTGAGGTTAAATCCCGCCGCGTTGGTGGTGCAAACTATCAGATTCCGTTCCCAATCTCCGGCCACCGTCAGCAACATTTCGCTTTCTCTTGGCTCGTCCAAGCCGCTCGCGCTCGCTCCGGCATGCCATACAGTAAGCGTCTCGAGTTAGAAATCGTCGATGCTTATAACGAAACCGGTGCCGCCTTCAAGAAGAAGGAAGACTGCCACCGCATGGCCGAGGCTAACCGTGCCTTCGCGCACTTCGCCCGTAGCTAACCGTGAGGCAACAAGCAATAAATTGCTACATTACCCTACAGAGGCAAGCTACGAGATAGATAAAAGTGCCTCCTTATAAAGTGTGTACACCTCGCCAGGTGTACAGCGAGTAAGCCCTGTGAAGACAGGCGCTTACGAGCGAGACTTTATAAGGAGGCACTTTTACCTACCTCGTAGCTTGCCTTTTCGACGGTGCTTATGCTATAATAGAACAAAATTAGGAGGTAATATGATTAAAGTAGCAATAAACGGTTTTGGACGGATTGGTAGAAACGCTTTCAAAATTGCGTTTGAACGCCACGATTTGGAGGTTGTCGCCATAAACGACATCACTGACCCGAAAACCCTTGCGCACCTCTTGAAACACGATTCTTCCTACGGAACTTATACCCGTAAGGTCTCTTTTGATGACGAAAATCTTATTGTCGATGGCAAGAATATTCATATTTATAAAGAACTCGACCCGGAGAAGCTCCCGTGGGGCGACTTAGGCGTTGATGTGGTTATCGAGAGTACTGGTCATTTCACAAAGCCGGAAGATGCTCGTAAGCATATCACCGCCGGTGCGAAAAAGGTCGTCCTTTCCGCTCCCGCGAAAGGTGAAGGCACAAAGACTATCGTCATCGGCGTTAATGAGGACACGATTGAGAAAGAAGATGAAATTTTAAGCAACGCTTCCTGTACGACAAACTGTATCGCCCCGGTCATGAAAGTCCTAGAGGATAATTTCGGCATCAAAAAGGCCATGATGACCACGGTCCATTCTTATACCGCTTCGCAGAAATTACAGGACGCCCCGGCTAAAGATCTCCGCGAGGCACGCGCCGCCGCTGAAAACATCGTCCCGACCACTACCGGCGCTTCTAAGGCTGCCGCGCTAACTATCCCTAGTTTGAAGAATAAGTTTAACGGTCTTTCCGTCCGTGTCCCGACCCCAGTTGTCTCCCTTGCTGATATTACTGCGGTCATTGATAAATCCGTTACAAAGGAAGAGATCAACGAAGTCTTTGAACGCGCCGCGAAAGAGCCTTACTACACTGGCATCCTCGGAGTTACTCACGAAGAGCTCGTCTCTATCGATTTCCGCGGGAATTCGCATTCCGCCATCGTTGACCTCTCGCTTACAGACGTCGTAGATGGTGATTTAATCAAGGTTGTGGCTTGGTACGACAACGAGTGGGCCTACTCTAACCGTCTCGTCGAGCTTACCGCCGACTTCGGGAAAGGGAATTAAGTGCTAGATAGCAATTTTCCAGAGGAAAAAGTCTTTATCGCCGCGGACCACCGTGGTCGCGACCTACTTAACTATATTATAGCACACTTTCCTAATTTTGTCAATCTCGGTAATGGCACCAACCCTGGCAAAAACGCCGACCCCGAAGACGATTTTAACGATGCCGCTATCGCTGTCGCTCGTAAAATACAAGAAAACCCCGATTCTCGCGGCATCCTAATCTGTGGCTCCGCTCACGGTATCGCGATGCAGGCTAATCGTTTTCAGAAAATTCGCGCCATCGCCGCCTATAACCCCCAGTTAGCGAAAATCGGCAGACAGCATAATGACGCAAACGTCCTCTGCCTCTCCGCCGATTTTACCGAAAAAACCGATAATTTAAAAATAATCGAAACCTTTTTAAGTACTCCGTTTCTGCGCAAGCCCCGCTATCTTCGCCGCAATCTCCGCCTAGATGAAAACCCGGTCGCCAAAGCCGAACGTCCCGAAACCGTCAAAAACCAACCTAATCAAGGAGACGAGCTATGGCCTTAATCGTTGAAGTCGCGCCTACTATTCTCGCTACTTCCCCTGGAGAATATCAAAATTACATTACCCGCTACGCCCCCTTCGCGAAGCGTGTCCAGATAGACATTTCCGACGGTCAAGTCACCCCGACTGCTACTGTCTCCGGGGCCGGCATTACTTGGCCGGAAAACTGGACGGTAGATTTGCATATGATGGTGGCTCGTCCATCCGAACATCTTCAGAATATCCTAGCTCTAAAGGTGAAGCCTAATCTCGTCATTTTTCATGCCGAAACCGGCGAAGATTTACTCCCGCTTTTCGCTCAGTTAAAAACTGCCGGCATTAAATCCGGTGTCGCGCTCGTCAAGACTACTTACCCAGGCGCGGTAAAGCCCTTTATCGAGGCTGCCGATCACGCCCTGATTTTTGCCGGCGACCTCGGTCGTCAAGGCGGAGCTGCGGATATGTTACAGACCGAAAAAATCCCTATCATCACTAAGCTAAAAACAGGTATCGAAATCGGCTGGGACGGTGGTGCGAATATGAACAACGTTCGTGCTTTAGCACACGCCGGCGTTAATGTCATAAATGTTGGCGCAGCAATTGCGACCGCTGAAAACCCCGCTGCTATGCTCGACGAATTGACTAAAGAAACCGACAAGCGGGGCGTAGTACTCTAATGGCACGCATCGTCAGTCTCGGTTCCGCACTCCAAGATATCTATCTCGTCGATCACGACGACCTTGTCCCGACCCCTGATTTATCTCACGTTAAGATCGTCATCCCGGATAAAAATAATACTCCCGAGCGTCTCGTTCTCGGTAAAATTACCGTCGGCACAAAGATTGATATCGACAAGGTCTCCTATCAGGTCGGCGGCGGAGGAACTAATTCTGCTACTACCTTCGCTCGTTTCGGACACGAATCTATTTTCGTCGGTAATATTGGGCACGACATCGCCGGCGAGGCGGTTTTGGCCTGCCTAGACAAAGAGGGGATTGATAGCAGTTTTGTTTCCACCGTCCGAAAAAGTACCGGCTGTTCGGTCATTCTTCTCGACAAAAAATCTGGCGAGCGCACAATTCTCACCCATCGCGGCGCTTCGGCAAAGTTTGACAATCTTGATGCGAACTTATTAAACGATATCTACCCAGATTGGCTCTATGCGACTTCCTTACATGGCGACATCGATACCCTTCGCCGTTTCTTTAGAAAGGCAAAATCTCTCGGTGCGAGAATTATGTTTAACCCTGGAAACCTAGAAATCGAACAGAGACAGAAACTCCTTCGCTTGTTAGAATATGTGGATATTCTATTAGTAAATAAACGCGAAGCTAGCCACCTCGTCCCCGGCGAGCTACTACCCGAACTATTGACAAAGTTAAGGAATTATGTTAAAACAGTAATAATTACCGACGGGCAAATGGGCTGTATCGCCTCGGACGGAAAGCATACCTACCGCTTCGGGCTTTATGAAGATTTAAAAGTTGTCGATACTACTGGCGCTGGCGACGCTTTCGGCTCGGGATTTCTAGCCGCTTATGCTAAATCAAACGCATTCCTAGATAGCCTAGTTTTTGCTTCTGCTAACTCTACTTCCGTCGTCAATAAACTCGGCGCGAAAACCGGCATCCTTACCGGTCGCGAAATACTACACCAAATGCCAATACAGGAGATACAATAATGGATAAAGACGCCACATACAAAGAGCGAAAAGCTATGATGGATGAAATGGTTGAGCGCTGGACGAAAGCTCTACTTAAACTCGGCATTGACAAGCGCGACATCGGCCGTTCGCTCGCCTACGCCGAAGATTTAGAGCGTGGCCTCCGTATGATGCGCAGTTTCCCGCAGGGTATTACGATTTATGGCTCCGCCCGCTTTTCGGAAGACCATAAATATTACAAAAAAGCCCGCGAACTCGGACAACTTCTCGCGCAGCACGGCCACCCAGTCATTACCGGTGGCGGTCCCGGCATTATGGAAGCGGCAAACCGCGGTGCCTTTGAATATGGCGGCCGCTCTATCGGTCTCAACATCACCCTTTCGCACGAACAGGAGCCTAACCCCTACCTTACCGATACGATGGAGTTTCGCTACTTCTTTACTCGTCGCGTTATGCTCTCTATGAGCGCGAAGGCCTACGTCGTTTTTCCGGGCGGTTTCGGTACTATGGACGAACTCACCGAAATTCTAATTCTTATTCAGGAACAAAAAATGCCGCCGATGCCGGTTTTCTTCTACGGAAAATCTTTCTGGCGCCCGCTCGAGCGTTTCTATCGCACAAAAATGTTAAGCAACGGGCTAATCGCCGCTAAAGATTTGAAAATTTTTAAGATTACCGACGACCTTAATGAAATCGTCGCCACCGCCGATAAAATCGGACATTTCACCATTTCCGACCAGCGTTACGATATTAATTAAAAAAGGTCTTGCTAATTGCCTCGCATAGTGCTAATATAAATATATAAGTAAACATCCAACCAAGATTAAGCATCTTAACATCTCCTAGCTGACAAGTCTAAACATCTTGTTCATGAATACTCGAGTGTAAACTAGCGGTCAAGTGCGCCGTCCTTTTACTTCTCAACTTGAGTGTTCAAACTAGAAGTTAAAGATGCTTATTCTTGGTTGGATAAAGCAACAAGCGTACGTGACCGCTATTTTGCGTCGCGACGTAAAGAAAACATAAGAGAGGTAATAAATTATGGGCAGACAATATATCAACAAAATAGGAGCAGGGCTAACCGCTTTCGCTTTTGCGTTCTTCGTGACGCTTTTCGTATCGTCGCAATTTACGCCGGTAACCGACAGCTCCGCCGCGGAAGTCATTAGCGCGCAAATCGACGCCGCTAGTTACTATGCGAATATTACCTCCGCTGGGACACTTGATTTAGATGTAACCGCTACTCCTACTGGCGCAAAAGTCGCGAGCAAGGACACGTTGACAGTTGATACCAATGCCGCTAACGGCTATAAGGTATATTTATCTACGGTAAGTAATGCCGTAGGACAGG
>JAFRFM010000027.1 GCA_017434345.1 Candidatus Saccharimonadota bacterium | reverse complement strand
GCCAACATATAAAAAATAAGTCCTGCGGACTCTCTCCTATATGTTGGCTGGGCTGGCAGGATTCGAACCTGCGAATGACGGGACCAAAACCCGCCGCCTTACCACTTGGCGACAGCCCAATACATATTTGTTTCATTATAACACAAAATAGCTTGCGAAGAAAGACTAAAAAATATATAATAATAAGCAGTATGGTAGAGCAAGATAAGGAAAGTGCTTACAAGAGGTCGCTAAGAGAAAGCCTATCGACGCATATTCCGGGAGTTGAGTCTGCTGGTGGCACGGAAGCTCAAGATAGGAATAAAGCTAGAGAGAATTTACGCAACGGAGAGAAGAGTGCGAGCGATTTTGACGAGACGGATAATGCTGAGGAGGGTGGTTTTTATCGAGGTGGGGGAGCTTTGGACGTAGCAAATGAAAAGGTGAAAGGTCTATCTGGCCAAGGGGCCGATACGTCGAGAGAGGAAGAAGCTGGGGCGATGATTGGAAATATGGCGGGTAGGTATTATGGGGGCGGTTCGGCGGCAGCTGGAAAGGCTGGTGAGATGATAGGACGACGTGCCGGGAAAATTGCTGGGCGCATAAAGAAAGCAATGCCGGCACTACTCGTGATTATCTTTTTGGGTGGAGCTTTTGTGATAGGTTCGGCAGTGCAATCGTTGATGTCTTTTTCGGTTGTCAACAATTTGATGAATAAATTTAATTCCGTGACCACTTCCCCGGCGGATAGATCTAATGCGTTTTTAAATATGCAACTTTCGTCGAGTAGGGGTTCTAGCCAATATGGCGAAACAATTTATGATGCGGATGAGTTTAAATTGACGGATTACGAAAAAAAATCTTTAGCTAGTATGGGTGGAATAGAATATACTGTATCTGAAGACGGAACAAAGGCGTTGACTTATGTTGATTCTGGAGAGGAGATTGTAGTAGTTTCTGATGATACGATAGGGAGTACGGGACTTGAGGTTGCAGAGGGTGGATTTGTGTCAGATACAATGAAAGAAGAAGAGAAAATTGCTGAGAGGAAGCACGAGGTTTTAGCGGCGTTAGATAAGGATAGTGGTTCGGTAAAAACTGTCTCAGAGGCATTAAACGACCCAGTTTTTAAGAGTAAGTACATAAAGGGTACGAGGACTTGGCGCGGACAGACGGCAAGTTGGTATGATTCCTCGACTTCGCAGGCACTCGAAAGATTAGGTATATCTAAGGCGAGGAACACTTATGAAGATTGGAAAACGAGTACTGATTATAATGCGGACTACGATAAATTTGTTGAACAGCAGAAAAATGAATACGCAAGTGCAGGAAGCGTTTCCGAGGGGACGGAGGACAACTATCAAAGCTTAAGACAGAAAGCAAAAGAGGTTATTGACAAAGTGAATAAAAATGATGGCGGAAAGGGTTGCGCAGCGATGTCGGCGATACAGGAGATTCATAGTACCGTAACGGCGCAACAGCGTTATGTTCAGCAGAATTCGGCGTTAGACTACCTAGAAAGTATACAGAAAACTCAATATGGTAAAGGTGACGAGGCCCCGCTAAATGTATATAATAATATAATGGTTCAGCCGGACGAAAACGGTAAGGTAGCGGTCGGGTCAAAGGGTATGGCTTGGGTTTTTGAACAAGGTGATTTTCCGCAGAGCGAGGCGGCATACGCGGTTAGTACGGAGTCGATTACTAGCACGGAGAAGGGGGCGCTTCTAATCGAAGAGGCCTTAGGTGGGGAGGCGAAGGAGGAATATAATCAGTGCAATTATGTAGAAAGTGCATCTGGGCAGACTGGCAAAAAAGGCTTTTTCTCGACGATAAAGGACATCTTGAGTGGTGCGCTAAGTACGCTAAAAGGGTGGCTTGGCTTAGGCAAGCAGAGCGATGACGCTTCGGATGAAGTGCTGGAGGCGATTGATCCAGCGTTAAAGGAATATGCCGAGATGATGGATAATGAGTATTTCTTAGGTACAGTTGGTTCGGAACTTGGTGATGCCGTAGTTAGCTCTTCAAACCAATTAATGTCTGAAGTAGCCAAGGGCGAGGGGATGTCAATAGCGGATGAAGAGACAGTAATTGCTAACTATCGTTCATATCAGGAAGTTTTAGCGGAAAACGCGCAGTACGAGCGTGAGACGAAAAGTCCTTTTGACGTAACTTCTCAGAATACTTTTCTCGGTAGTTTAGTGCATAAAACTTTGATCCCGATGGCTATAAGCGTGCAATCTTCTTCTTCGGTAGCGAGATTGATGAATACGGTTTCGAACTTGGCAACGAATTCGGTACGGAAGATGTTGCCGGGTGCTAGCGCGATGGATGAGGCGGAGTTTTTGAACAGTAGTGTTGGCAGTTGTCCAGTTGCGGGTTCGACTTCGGATAAAGATACGAATTTTACCGTTTCAAACGGTTTCTGTAACCAGTACGTAGCGACGGACCTTACAACGATGTACGATGATGTTTTAGCGGTATTTGAAACAATTGCGGGTCTAAGAAAAGATGAGGCGCCGGGGGAGAAAATTGTGGGGGCAAGAAGGATTGATGCTGATGAGACTTGTAGTGATAAAGAAGTATTGCGTGGGCATGACGGGCATACCTATTGTGTGCCAAAGGAAGTGTTTATTACGGAAGATAAAGGTTATTTCTTTGTACCAGATAAGAATGACGTACATAATAAGAAATCTAATTTAGTGGCTGATGATGCGGAGAATAAGGACCCGAATTTAGAGGGGAGAGAGATGGATAATAATCCATTAGATCCGAATAATAAAAACTATAATGGCGTAACGGCGGACGCTAGTATAACTTGTATGACGAGGGGAATTGAATATTATAATAAGAAGGGTGTCTTGGTCGGTTTCGAGCCGTTAGAATGGTCATACTCTACGATAACGAATTATGAACATATTGGATATAAAGATGGATTGCCGGGAAATGAGTTCCAGAGTAGCGATAATCCTGGTGAGGTAAAGGCGGATGGGTGTGAATTGAAAATGAATATTAAGGATAAGAACCCGGTGCCGAATATGAATTCTGCGTATGGTGAATATATTACAATGGCGACGCAGAGAACCTCGAACTGGGGGATAGTAGATAATCAAAGTGCGGAGATTGCGGCAGGAGTAGATATAAAACACGGTTCTAAGAGGTCGAATGTAACTGTGGACGATGTAATTTCGGGAGATAAATCGGAAGAATATGCGGCGAGAATTAGTGGCTCGGCATTTTCGGCAACACATGACCAGTCGAAAAAGGACAAGCCGATTTTTATGGCGCGAGAAACAAAGAAAGATGAAGGGGATAAGTTGGCCTGGGAATACGAAAACATGTATTATCAGCGCGGAGTTGAGGACCAGAATCTATTGGAGGGGATAAAGATGATTGATAAGTCTAGTGTAGCTATGGCACTTGATGATTATTATGATGAGAATCCGCTAGATAATTCTTATCCTGGAGTAATTGCGCGTTATTCTGGTCAAAGTAAAGATACGGTGGTAGCGATACTTGATCTTCTAGATTACGCGGAGTATTTAGCTGAATATAAACCAGCAGAAAGGTATTTTATGGGCGATAAAAAAGGAGAAACTTTAGCGATTGATAAAGTTTCTCCAAATGAAGGATTCGTTGGATTATTCGACTTTCGTGATTTCGCCGTTTTTAAGATGAAGGAGACGTTGATTGCGAGAGCCGCGGAATTTTAGGGTAAGATCACGTTCTTCTAAGATGAAAGGCCCGTCAATTAATGCGTCAAGAATGTTTAAAAAGGCTTTAGTTTCGGGGCTATAATCTTTCAAGACTTCGTAAGTATAGCCGGAAAAGCTCCAAACATTCCAACCTAGCTCCTCTTTCGCGAATTTAGCGATTTCAAGGCAGGCTTCAGGCTGGACGAACGGTTCCCCGCCGCAGAAAGTAAGTCCGGTTTGACCCTTCAAGGCGCGGAGTTCTTTTTTTACATCTTCGATATCAACTAGAACTCCGCCCTCTGGGTCCCAAGTTTCCGGGTTTTGACAGCCCTTACAATGGTTATAGCAACCTTGTGTCCAGATGACTGCACGGAGACCGTAGCCATTAACGATGCTATCGTGTTCGATGGGTCCAGAGAGGCGGATATTCATGTTAGGACTTCCCTAGTGCTTTAGTACTATTATGTTTTGCCGTTTCGCGTGCGGCTTTTTGTTCCTTATCGTAAACGCCGTTAGCGTTACACAAATCAACGGTGTGCTTTACACGGGCGGCTTCCTCGGCCTTCTTACCGTCATTCCAGCGTTCTAGCGAACCGACGAGATAGCCGGTAATACGACGTAGGCGCTCGAAGAGGACGTCGTCTTCTACGCGGCCACAAGATGGACAGCGATTACCTTTTATGATGCCGGAGAAACCGCAAACTGGATCGCGATCGACTGGGTGATTGACGGAGCCGTAGCCGATGCCCTTGTCATGCATATGGCGAATGACGGCTTCGAAAGCTTCGATGTTATCTGATGGGTCGCCGTCTAGTTCGATATAGCTAATATGCCCGGCGTTACAGAGTGCGTGGTATGGGGCCTCAATATCTATTTTGTCGAAGGCGGAGATTGGATAATAAACCGGGACGTGGAAAGAGTTAGTGTAGAAATCGCGGTCTGTAACTCCCTCGATAGTGCCGTATTCTTTGCGGTCCATTTTAGTAAAACGTCCGGCAAGACCTTCGGCTGGGGTAGCGAGAAGTGAGAAGTTCAATGTATATTTTTTAGCGTATTCATCGCACTTTTCGCGCATATGGGCAATGATGTCTAGTCCTAGCTCTTGCGCTTCTTCTGATTCGCCGTGGTGCTTGCCAATCATAGCTTTTAGAGTTTCGGCGAGACCGATAAAGCCGATGGTGATGCTACCGTGCTTAATAACGTCTTTTAGTTTATCGTTAGGACCGAGTTTTTCAGAGCCGAACCAGTTACCTTGTCCCATAAGGAATGGGAAGTTGCGAACGTGTTGATTACCCTGGAACTCGATACGCTCCAAGAGCTGGTCTTTAACTAGATCCATGACTTTATCCAAGTCTTTATAGAAACCAGACCAGTCGGCTTTCTTACGTTCTCCTAGACAGATACCATGTTTAATGCCGAGGCGTGGGAGATTAATCGTAGTCCAGGAAGTGTTGCCACGACCGGTGATGATACCGTCGGATTCTGGGAATATGCTAGAGAAGACGCGCGTACGGCAGCCCATGGTAGCGATTTCCGTACGATAATCACCGGGTTTGTAGTATTGTAGGTTAAATGGTGCATCGATGAAGGTGAAGTTCGGGAAAAGACGTTTCGCGGAGACTTCCATACTACGTTTGAAGAGGTCGTAATTTGGATCTTCTGGGTTATAGTTAATTCCCTCTTTTACCTTAAAGATGGAGATTGGGAAGATTGGGGTTTCGCCTTTACCGAGGCCGTTCATTGTTGCCTCTAGGAGATATTTACTAACTAGGCGACCGGATGGGGTGGTGTCGGTGCCGAAGTTGACGGAAGTAAATGGAACTTGTGCGCCTGCGCGAGAGTGCATGGTGTTAAGGTTATGGATGAAGCCTTCCATAGCTTGGAAAGTTTGTTGTTCGACATCTGCGGAGCTAGTTTCGATTATCTGTTTCGGAACTTTTAATTTTTTAAGGCGGGCATCCTCTCCGTATTTAATACCTTCCGGGATTTTAATTTTAAGTTTTTTGCCGGTAAATTCTTCGTATTTTTCTAGGTTAGACTTTAGGGCCTTTTTGAATGACTTATCAACTCCTGGAGCCATAGCGTAGTCGAAATTCGGGATACTCTGTCCGCCGTGTTGCTCGTTTTGGTTAGCTTGGAGAATAATAGCGGCAAGAGCGGCGTATGAACCGATAGAGTTAGGAGTACGGAGATGACCATGTCCGGTATTAAAACCGCCTTCGAAGAGCTTTAATGGGTCGGTTTGGCAACAAGTGAGAGTACCGGTAGCATAGAAATCTAGATCGTGAATATGAATATCGCCGTTATCATGCGCGTAGGCGAATTCCGGCTTAACGAGTAAAGTCTTAGCGAAAACTTTTGAACCTTCCGCGCCGAATTGAAGCATTTTACCCATAGCGGAATTACCATCAACATTTGCGTTTGAACGCTTAATGTCGGAATCTTCGGAAGCATCACGAATCGAGATAGTTTTATAGGCCTCCATGAGGTTAGATTTTGCATCGCGGATACGACTACGTTCCTGACGATAAGTAATATATTCCTTTGCGGTACGCTTAAAGGAAGATTCCATTAATACCTGCTCGACAATATCTTGAATCTGCTCGACCTTAGGAGTACGAGCTGTAATTGTTTCTTCTGCGCGCTTGATGACTTTATCGGTGAGTTGTTTTGCGCGATCATATTTAAATTCTCCCGTCGTTGCACCTGCGGCGGCAATTGCATCAGTAATTTTGTCGGGGTTAAGTGTAGCACTTTTGCCGTCTCTTGTGACGATCTGTTTAAACATAAATGTGTATC
>JAFRFM010000026.1 GCA_017434345.1 Candidatus Saccharimonadota bacterium | reverse complement strand
GCTGTCGACCTTGACGGCGCAGTAAAGGTTATCGCCGGCACCGCCCGTTCTCTGGGTGTCGAAGTTACCGACTAATTAGAAATTAAAATCGCCCACCGCATAAACGGTGGGCTTTTTGTCGGAGGGGTGTGTCATAGAAAACTCTTCAGCACATTATCAATTGCCCTAGCCTCCATTGAGTCGTCAGCAACTCTATGTGCTTTCCTGTAACCCTCGACCTTCCGCTTAAACCGTGCCTTCTCCGACAAGATATCGGAGAAATCCTGGACTAGAGCGTCTAACTGCTCGCCGCCAGCCGCGGTATCAGCTTTGTTCATCAGCGCGTCAAGCGTAGTATCGACTTCAATCGACATCGCTAATATTACCGCCAGCCCCCGTCGGTCGAGTTTCTTCAGCGGCTTTTTCACGAGCCGCTTTATCATCCACCCACAGAGTTCTCGGTGAACTGCCTCTGTTTCCTCACGAATGAAGTTCATCGTCAGAAGCAATTCCTTCTCCGGGCAGGTCTCTACCCAAGTCCCGGTCACAAGTTCCGTCATCGACCCTTCCATCAGCTCCTCCTGCACCGAATTCGGAATCTTCTTGTACTTTGTACCCGTCTCAATCCCTAAGGAAAGGAACAGCCTCACGATTAATGCGTAAAGGTTTATCGACGAATAACAAACCTCGGTGATTATCAACATCGTCTCCTCGCTGAGATTTTTATTCATCCCCGCCGCCATCAACATATGATACGCACACTGCGTATTTACATACGTAAATGGCCGGCTTTCTTTCGCCTCGACCAGTTGCCCCAGACTAGCAATATCATTATTTATCACCATCTGGATAACTTCCTGCTCCGTCGCGCAAAAGGTCGTAATCTTCTCTGTCTCCATTTTCTTCATAAAACACCTCCTGTCAAGCTACACAGGGAACACCAACTCCCCGATTTTTAGGTACTTCTTCTATTATACTACAAAAATCCCAGAAAGTCAAGGCTAACTGGGAGGGCGGAGGTATCAGTTTTCTAAATCGTGTGCGCCGAAGCTCAGTGCACAGCAAGCGAGCCCTGTAAAGACAGGCGCTCGCGCAGCGGGATTTAGAAAACTGATACCTCCGCCCTCCCATTCAGCCTTGCATTTCAAAGCATTTTATGCTAGAATAAATAAAATAACTTAACCGTGGGAGAGTATTACTCGTTATCACCACAGAAAGGATAACCTTATGGCAGAAGAAGCCAAAAAAGACGAAAAAATCGTCGAAGAAACTCCAAAAGCTGAAGAGACTACAGCTGAAGAGGTTAAAGAAACCGAAACTACCGAGAAAGAGCACTACGCTAAATCTGGTAAAAAATCTAAAAAACACATCGAAGAAGTAAAGGCCGAGGAAGAGCGCCAGGCTCGTAAAGCTGAAAACGCTAAGACTGAAGAAAAACCAAAGGGCGCCGCTCCTATCACTCGTCCAAAAATCGAACGTCGTGGTAAAAAATACCAAAAGGTCGCTAAACTTGTCGAGAAAAAACCATATTCTCTAAAAGACGCTATCGACCTAGCTGGTAAAACTAGCCCGGTAAAATTCGATGCTACCGTAGAAGCTCACGTTCGCCTCGGTGTCGATCCACGTCAAGCCGACCAGAACATCCGTACTACTATCGTTCTCCCGAACGGTAACGGTAAAACCGTCCGCGTAGCGGTTTTTGCACCTATTGACGAGTGTAAAAAAGCTACCGCCGCTGGTGCCGATATCGCCGATGACGAAAACTTCCTTCGCGCACTAGAGAAGGGAACTATCGACTTCGACGTGCTTATCGCTACTCCACAGTACATGCCAAAGCTCGGTAAATTCGCTCGCGTCCTCGGTCCAAAAGGCCTCATGCCAAACCCTAAGGCCGGCACCGTTACTACCGACATCGAAAAAGCCGTCAAAGAAGCTAAAGCTGGTAAAGTTGAATATCGTGTCGATAAACAATCTGTCGTTCATATCGGCCTCGGTAAAGTTTCCTTCGGCACCGATAAACTCTTAGAAAACGCGAACGTATTCTTCGACTCCCTAAAGGCACAGCGCCCAGCTTCCCTAAAGGGCGCCTATGTCAAGTCAGTTTATTTAACTACTTCTCAAGGCCCATCTATCGAAGTCGAAAATCTCTATAACTAAACCCCTGCAAAATAGAACCTTATACGAGGTTCTATTTTCATATCTACAAAAATCACCCCACGAAAGGGGTGATTTTCTTTTGTCTCAACAATCCCTAACTACACTTATTAAATTAGAATTAAAATCTTCAAGATTGGTATTTTCTCGTTGCGAAGCGCGCCTACCCGGCGAGCGAGCAACGAGAAATGCCGAGATTGATGATTTTAAACTAATTTAATTCAACGGTTGCGCCGGCTTCTTCTAGCGCCTTCTTCATAGCTTCAGCTTCATCCTTAGCAACCTTTTCCTTAACAGTTGCAGGAGCGCCATCTACGATAGCCTTTGCCTCACCAAGACCAAGACCAGTAGCCTCTTTAACAGCCTTAATTACAGCGATTTTCTGAGCACCAGCGTCTTTAAGAACGACATCGTATTCAGATTTCTCTTCAGCGGCAGCAGCATCATCACCACCAGCAGCTGGACCAGCAACTGCAACAGCAGCAGCGGCAGGCTCAATGCCATATTCGTCTTTTAGAACATTCTTAAGTTCATTAACTTCAAGAACGGTAAGTTTTACTAGCTCCTCAGCTAGTTTTTTAATATCAGTAGCCATATCATTTCCTTTCATTAATTTTATCAATCACGAGCATACAGCCCGCGATTTGCCGACCTCATATCAGAGGCCAAATTCGTTGCTAATTTGCGTGAGCCTCAAGCCCAGACACAATTCCCGAAATCCCACCAGAAAGTCCAGAAATACTGTCCGTAACTGGGGAAAGAAGTTGTGCCACAACCTGAGCGATAAGCTCGTTCTTCGATGGAAGTGCAGCCAGCGCCTTAACCTCATCGATGCTAAGATTAGCACCAGTATCGGAAAATGCACCGGAAATCTCTAGTGCCTCGTGCTCTTTTGCGAAATTCGCAAGCACCTTTGCCGGAGCAACTTCATCGCTATCGGACACAGCATATAGTAACTGACCCGTAAGACCAGTCGTATCAGTATCCTTATAGACAGCGATTTCGCCCATCGCGACCCGCACTAGGCGGTTCTTGACGACCTTAATTTTTACGCCATTCTCACGAGCGTTCTTGCGGAGTTCTTGTAAATCCGCAACCGTAAGCCCTTGATATTTAGCGAAAACGGTCATCTTCGAGCTAGATAAAAGCTCTGCCAAATCAGCAACCAAAGTCTGTTTCTTATCTTTTGAAATTGCCATAAGTTAAGTTTCCTTTGGTTATTTTATTTATCATACTTTAGTTAGAAATTGTTAAACTCCGTTACCAACCCTAATTAATAAGAGAAATAGCCTAGACGGCATTATTAAAGGTAAACCTCGCCGTTGTCTTTGGTAACTACTTTCTATTATACTCCAAATCCCTTAAAAAGTCAAGAATTGTCATTTTTACAACATCCTTTGTGGAAAACATTTTTCATAAAAGTCATTGACATTTTCCTTATGACGGTATAATATAATACTAATACTAGAATTAAACAGACGGGATAGGTGATGTCTGAATTACCAGAAAAACAAATAAAGAGATTACGTAGCTTAATTCAGGAAGCTGAAACTAATTTAGCTGCCGCTAAGGAGCTTTTGATTTCCGTACTCGGTGACGGAGATACTATTACTGCTCCTCGTGATACCGTCGTCTCTAGCCCTGATGGTAAGGTTATCGAAGGCGTCTTTGACGGCCAGATTATGATTGATCAAGAAGGGAAGAATTACCCTGTTCCGGCTAACTACGCCTCTAAGTCTAAGCTCGTAGAGGGTGACATTATGAAACTTACTATTACTAAAGAAGGTAAGTTCCTCTATAAACAGATTGGCCCTGTCGAACGTAAAACCGTTATCGGAACATTGACACATCACGATGACAAATATTTCGTAGAAGTATCCGGACGTGAATACGAAGTCCTATATGCTTCCGTTACCTATTTCCGCCTAAAAGAAGGTTCTCTAGTCGCGGTCATCATCCCTGCGAATAACGATAAAGCTAACTGGGCCGCCGTCGAAGCCGCCCTATAATGAAAGCTCTCTACCGTAAATATCGCCCTACGAAGCTAGAGGATGTCGTTGGACAGCCTCAAGTTACCGATATTTTGTCAAAAAATCTAAAATCCGATAAAATCTCACATGCTTATCTCTTTACTGGTCCGCGCGGCTGCGGGAAAACTTCCGTCGCCCGTATTTTTGCCCACGAAATCAATAATTTCGATTATCAACTAGAAGACGAATATGTCGATATCATCGAAATTGACGCCGCGAGCAATACCAGCGTCGATAATATCCGCGAACTTAGGGAACGCGCAACTATCGCCCCTACGGTAGGGAAGTATAAAGTCTATATTATCGACGAAATTCATATGCTTTCTAAATCCGCTTTTAACGCTCTCCTAAAGACCCTTGAGGAACCACCAGAGCACGTCATCTTTATCATGGCTACTACCGACGTCTATAAAGTCCCTCAAACCATCATCTCCCGTTCGCAAGTTTTTCAATTTAAACTAGCCGACAATGCCACTATTTTTAAACATATAAAATCCCTCGCTAAGTCTGAGAACATTGACATTACCGACGAAGCTATCGAAATTATTATCCACCGCGGCGGCGGCTCATTTCGTGACACCATCTCGCTCCTAGATCAGCTATCTAGCATCAAAACTGGACAGATTACTAAGCAAGACATTATGGATTCACTCGGATTACCCGATGATCAGGTCATCAACAATCTCCTAGAAGCCTATGAAAACGCCGACCTTTCTACTATCTCTGATAGCCTAAAAACCCTTATTAATAATGGCGTAAAACCAGAAATCCTAGCCTCGGAAATCATTGCAAAAATTCTCGAAAACCCAAAGCCCGCCTATATCCCGCTTCTTAGCACTCTCACTGAGGTCGGTTCTCCTTTCGCCGAGGCAAAATTACTCCTCAGCTTTACCGAAGTATTCGCCAAAAACCCAGTCCTCGCCAGCCCAACCCCGACAGTCAGCCCAACTCCAGCAACCACACCGGCCCCAACGCCCCAAGTACCAACACCTCAAACAACCCCAACACCTCAAGCGACCTCAACAACTACACCCACCTCAGAACTGCCACAACAGGAGACACCAACGCCTCAACCTACAAATTCCACCTTCGACTGGCAAACTTACCTCGAGAACGTCAAAACTTCCTCTATGCCAGTCTATAACGCCTTAAATCGCGCTAAATACCAACTCGAAAATGACAAATTGCTTATCGGTGCAAAGCGCGTATTTAAGAGAATCCTCGAATCCCCGCAGAATCTTAAAGTTCTCCAGAAACATCTCCCCGCTAATTACACCTTAAAAATCGTCGATTTAGAAGATATTACTAAAAAAGACCCCACCATCTCACAAATTTCTGATATAATGGGAGGTAATATTGAGGAAAACGACGGAGATATTCCGTTCTAGGTATAGGAGGTAAACATGGAGAATGAGCCGTCGGGTCGCATCCCGCCGCAAGATTTAAACGCTGAGAAGTCTCTTCTTGGTGCGATGCTCATTTCCGAATCTGCCTTCCCGGATGTTCTCGAAAGGGTTTCCTATAAAGATTTCTACGACAAACGTCATGCCGAAATTTTCCGCGCCATGACTTCTCTCTACGAAAAACGTCGTCCTATCGACCTACTTACACTCTCCTCGGAATTAAAAAGCCTTAAAACCTTAAAAGACGTCGGTGGTTCGCCCTACCTTACCGAACTTACTAATTACGTCCCTACCGCATCACACGCCGAGGCCTACGCCGACATTATCGCCGCCGCCTCTACCCGCCGTAAGCTAATCGACGCCGGTACCAACATCGTCGAAAAAGCCTACGAGGACGGACAGGAAATCGAAAGCCTTATCGGAAAGGTGGAGAAAGAGCTTTTTGAGGTCTCTGACAAGAATAAGAAAACCGATTACGTCGCCCTTTCTGACCTCCTAGTCGATGCCTATAATCGCGTAGAAGAGCTACATAATAATAAAGGTGCCCTACGTGGTCTTAAAACCGGTTTTCGCGACCTAGATAATAAAACCGCCGGTTTTCAACAAGGTGATTTAATCATTATCGGCGCCCGCCCGGCTATGGGTAAAACTACTTTCGCGCAAAATATCGCCTATAATGCCGCTACGATTAATAAACGTGGCGTGCTCTTCTTCTCTATGGAGATGGCGAGTAACGAAATCGTCGAACGTATGATTTCTGATGCTTCCGGTATTGATAACTGGAAAATTCGTACCGGCAATATATCTAATGACGATTTCGCTAAACTTAGCGAAGCCTTGGGAGAGATGGATGATATTCCGCTATATATTGACGATACCTCTAGTATGACTATTCTCGAACTTCGAAATCGCGCTCGTCGCGCCGCCCACGAACACGACATCGGTCTAATTATCGTAGATTACCTTACACTTTTACAAGGTTCTGACCGCTACGCCGGCCAACGCGTCCAGGAGGTCACGGAAATTTCCCGCGGCCTAAAGACTCTTGCCCGCGAACTAAAAATCCCTGTTATCGCCCTCGCCCAGTTAAACCGTCAGCTTTCCGGCCGCGATGACCCCCGTCCGGTTCTTTCCGACCTCCGCGAATCTGGTTCTATCGAGCAGGACGCCGACCTCGTTATGTTCCTGCACCGTCCCGATTATTATCATCAAAACGAAGATGACTACGAGGAAACGAACATCACCGAACTCATCATTGCGAAACACCGCCACGGCCCAGTAGGGAAAGTCGAACTCTACTTCCATAAGGAGCTCCTTCGCTTTATGTCTCTTGACAAAGAGCACGTCGAATAATTATAATAATATATACAATGAAAAAGCATAAGATTTCTGAGCTATTTCTCTATAGGCATCGTTTTGGAATTGGTTACTTTTTATTATCTATCGCTTTTACAACGGTTCTTTTCCTAATGCCGCTCATTAGCCCTAGTGGTCTATCCGAGGCCGAGATGCAATCTACCGTCGATTCCTACTCTCTAGATTTTAATTCTATGTTAAACGGCAATATCGTTGACCTTCCTTACCGTGCGCTTCAAAAAGTCTCAATTCGCCTGTTCGGGCTTTCCGCCTATTCTATCTCTCTTCCTAGTATCATCATCGGTCTTTTTCTCGGAGTTTTACTTATTTTACTACTGAACCGTTGGTTTAAAAATACCGTTGCTCTCATCGCTAGTATCCTTACCGTCCTTTCCGCGCCCTTTCTCTATCTCGTCGGTTTTGGTACTCCGCTTATTATGTTGGTTTTTTGGCCTACACTTTTGCTTTGGCTCGGCTCAAAAATTCAAGGAGTTAATAAGCCCCGCACCTCTTACTGCTTCCTATTTGCTCTTGCGCTTTTCCTATCTGTCTTTACCCCGTACATGATTTATCTTGCTGTATTTATCTTTATCTACGCTATGACACACCCGCACCTCCGCTTCACGATTAAAAATCTTCCAAAAATCCCATTTTTTATTGCTACTTTAATCGTTATTACCGGCACCGGACTTATTATTTATAACGCCATTAAATACCCTAATATCGCAACCGAACTCCTATTCACCAATGATTTTAGTTTCCGCCATTTCTTCTCTAATATTTCTACTGGATTCTTGCCGTTCTTCTCTTGGACGGGCAACGTAGAAAGTACTCTACTTGCGCCTATGATTGGCCTTGCTAATATAGCTTTAGCAATTGCTGGCCTCATCTCTACTACTAAGGGCTTCTTCGCCTCTCGTAACTCTATCGCTACCTTACTTATCGTCTTTACCTTACTAATTACCGGTTTTACTCCTGACTGCGCTATTCTTATTATCCTCCCTCTCGCTATCCTTACCGCACACGGTATCCGCTATATTCTAGAAAAATGGTATAATCTCTTTCCGGAAAACCCTTATGCCCGCATTTTTGCCATTTTTCCAATCGGCCTTTTCCTTGGTATTATCATCATATCTAGCACCTCGCATTACATCTTTGGCTACCGTTATAACCCGACCGTCGCGAACGAGTTTAACGACGACCTCGCCCTTATTCGCGAGAACTTAGCCGAAAATACTACCTTAGTCATCCAGGACGGAACCTTAGAATACGACTTTTATCATATATTAGATAATACTACGAATTTCAAGGTTACTACTACCTTTAATACTGCTTCTGCACCTATTGCTACCCTCGGAAAGTGGCCAAATGCCCAAAATCATCAAATTGACCGCATTATCACCTCGTCAAAATCTACAAATTCTGATAGACTATACATATATAAGTAATATATTTATGAGTTTTT
>JAFRFM010000025.1 GCA_017434345.1 Candidatus Saccharimonadota bacterium | reverse complement strand
TCTTACGGCATCTCAACGCAAACTAGCTATGTACAAATCGACGGCACCGCAAACACTACCTTCCGCTCCCATACGGGCTGGAATGGCGGTTGCTGGTCAGCTACTGAGCGCGATAGTTCGTTCGCGTACGTCCTCTACTCGTATAGTAGCGCCTCGGACGTCAACTACGCCTATAAGACGAGTAGCAACAATGTGGTTTGCGTTGTTGGTAGCTAGCTTAGCAACCCGTATCCTTGGCAACCTGCGCCTCAAGGCTCCAGCCCCCGCTCTTCACAAGAGTAGGGGCTGGAGCCCACATTGATACTGACTATATAATATTGGCGGCACCGGCGAAAGCCGCACCGATACTTCTGATCCAGCCTGGCAAAGACTAGGTAGTAATACTAATAACTACCGCACGAGCGTAGAAGATACAGGAAGCTTGCTTTCTGTATCGACGAAGCGAGTAGCGGAAGACGACGAAGTCGTCTAGGGCTATCAAATGATTTAGGCTGGCCGTATCTACTCTGATGGCTACCAGCTCCTTAATGCGCGCGGCGCCTCCTGGAGTACTACGGTGAATAGCTACCAGTACTCTTACTACCTGTTCATGAATACGTCTGGCTACATGTACCCGCAGAGCTACGGCAGCAAGCTCCTCGGCTTCCCTGTCCGCTGCGTAGACCCGCAAATTTGTCATCTTAGCATATTTTGGAGTAAATTTACAAGTTTTTCCATGGTTTTATGTATTCTGGTTTGGTGCTATAATAAGCTTATGGAGAATAGAATTCGAGAGTATGAAAAATTTATTGCTGTATCTGCGAAGAAGCCAAACGCAAGCTTAATCGCTTATCATAGGGAGATGGTGCAGAATTTTCAGCACGAGCGACTTATTCACCTGATTATCACGCTATTTTTCGCTAGTTTGACGATTTTGACAATAATAATTACAGGGTGGATAAGCTGTATAATATCGGATTTGCTAGTAATCGGGCCACTAATTCTTTTGGCGACAATTTTGCTAATTTTAACTTTATTTTACATCAAACACTATTATTTTCTGGAAAATCACATACAAAAACTTTACGATTTCTCGAAGAAACTTTACTTAGATAAGAAGTAATAAAAAAATACTGCGAGGTTGATTGGTCTTAAAGTAGCTGGACTTGGATTATTCAACGGCAGTCAGATTTGGGTTATTCTAGAATAGTCAAACTTGAGCTGTTTGAGTGCGGTTAAACTTGAATTATTCGAGGACGGCCTTTATACGGCGGACACCGGCGGAGCTGGATTCTTCTTTTTTAATCTTAAAACGCCCGAGAACTCCGGTATGTTCGACGTGCGGGCCACCACAAATTTCGCGAGAAACTGGGTTTTCCGGAGAAAGCGGGTTGTTTTCGTCAGGTTTTTGCGAAGTTTTTGCGCCTTTTTCGGGCATTTCACCACCGACAGTATAAACCGTAACGCGGTCCGGATAGCGATCGCGGAAGGAACCTTGAGCGTGAAGGACGTCAAAGGCATAATCTTTGTCGTATTCTGCGAAAACAACTGGTAAATCTGCCGAAATCCACTCATTAACCTGATCTTCGACTGCCTTTTTCTCCTCGACGGAAAGTTTATGGTCGACGTTAAAATCTAGGCGCATACGCTCAGGGGTGATATTTGAGCCTTTTTGAGCGATGTCTGGGCTAATATGTTTCTGTAAAGCGGCGAGGAGGAGGTGGGTAGCAGTGTGATATTTCGTACTCATATCACCGTGGTCGGCAAGGCCACCCTTAAACATGCCTTTACTGGCGGTCTTACTGCGGTTTCTCTGCTCCTCGAGAGATTTATTAAATTCCTCCTGATAGTCTTTAGAAAGCTCGATGTTCTCGCGGTAGGCCTCCTCGACGGAGATTTCCAGAGGGAAGCCATAAGTGTCCTGAAGTTTGAATAAATCGTAGCCCGTAAGGCAACCGCTAAAGCCAGAACTAATGCTTCCTTGGGCGACAGGCGTATCTGCCCCTGTCTTCACAGGGGTAGATACCCTGTCGGCGGGACTAGCAAGCCCCGCACTCCCAGAGGAAGCATTAGTTCTAGCTTTATTAGCCATCTTACGGAGTTCCTTTAAGCCCTTGTTTAAGGTTTTGCGGAAGGCTTTTTCCTCTTTCTCGAGGACGGAGAGGGCATTGTTGCGGTTTGGCAAAATTGCGTCGGGGAGAGAATCGTATTCTTGCTCGATGGTTTTAATGGTTTCGCAGAGGAAATCCTGCGCAATGCCGAGGTCGAGAGCCTTCAAAATCGCACGGCGAATCAGGCGGCGGAGTGCGTAACCTTGAGCCTTATTTGAAGGAGTTAAACCTTGAGCCGATAACAGATAGGCGCCGCGGAGATGGTCGGCGATAATACGCATTTCGTCGGTATTATTATCGTAAGATTTACCAGAGAGCTGCTCGAGCTTCTCAATAATTGGGCGCATAAGGGAAATCTTAAATACGTCGAAACTGCCCATGCTAGCAGCGGCGAGACGCTCTAGACCACCGCCAAAGTCGACATTTTTATGTTCTAGTTCGGAGAAAGTACCGTCCTCATTACGGCGATATTGCATGAAAACTTGGTTGCCGATTTCCATGAAGCGCGCACCATCAGAAGCGGGATGTGCCTTACCGTATTTTTCCTCGTCCTGTTTATCTTCGCCAAAATCGTAAAACACCTCGGAATCTGGGCCACAGGGGTCGCCAATAGGGGTAGTATCAATACCGCCACCGCGCGACCACCAGTTTTCGTGGTCGTCATAGAAGAAAATGCGCTCGCTCCCTTTTATACCACACTTATCGCCATTTTTGGCGCTACCAATCTCGGCGATTTCAGCATCAATCCCAGCCTTTTTGAAGACATTTTGCCAAATTTCGGCAGCCTCGGTATCTTTCGGGATGCCGTATTTTTCGTTACCGATGAAGCAGGTAACGTAGATTTTCTCGGGATCTAAACCGATAACTTCCGTTAGAAATTCGAAATAATTTTCAATCTGTTCCTTTTTGAAATAATCACCGAGAGACCAGTTGCCAAGCATCTCGAAAACGGTAGTATGGCGAGGATCGCCGACATCGTCGATATCCTGAAGTCGGAGGCAAGGTTGGGAATCAGTAAGACGAGTGCCTTCGGGGTGTTTCTGACCGAGGAGGTAGGGGAGAAGCGGCTGCATTCCGGAGCCGGTAAAGAGAGTGGTCGGATCGTTTTCCAAAACGAGCGGAGCAGGCGGAATAACGACGTGCCCCTTAGATTGCTGAAAGTCTAGATATTTCTTACGGATTTCACTTGCGTTCATAATAGGTATTATAGCACAGATTTAGGAAATAGACGAAATATGTTTTTACTATTGACTTTTTAAGACGTTTGTGCTATAATGTAATTAGTGTAAGAGGTGTTACTATGAGGATTTGCTCAGGGGTGACACCTTGAGCAAGCAATTTGAAAGGGAGGTATTATTATGACACGTTTGAAGACTGCCATTATGGCATTAGTAATGGTAACCGTATTAACAAGCCTTGTTCCGGCAATCCCGGCGAGAGCGGAGTGGTATAACAACTCCAGCTCGACTTCGACATCGAAGAAAAAGTCAAAGTCGAGTAAGTTGGACTGGGAAGATTTAGAGCGGTTCGGCTCGTTCGACCAGTGGTTTGATTACTATGATGACTACTGGGACGGTTATAGCAATAAATATAACCGGGACTGGTCTGCCGTTAAGGGCTGGTCGTCTTATGACGCGTGGTTTGACGCGTACTGGGATGGCTACTGGTACAATAAATGGGACGGCAAGCGTAGCGGTTCTAGCAAGAAAAAGAACTACTATGGCTCAGATTTATCGAGCCTGCCACACTCCACGACACTGGAAAAAGCAGCGTACCAAGAGCTCCAGAGTTTGGACAGACGAGCGAAGAATTGGAAGATTCTACGTAAGTACGTCCAGGTGTCCTCGAACGGGAACGAAGTCGTAACTCGGATAACATTCAAGTCTTCTTCCTGGATATTCAGGGTTGCCTACGTTCAGCGGGGCGACGAGGGCTTTTACCGGCAGACGAAATCTGACGGCCGTGTCGTTCGAGTCCGCAAGGCGGGAGTATATGATTTACTGGCGCACCCGCGGAAATACTACAGAAGATAACCCACCTCCTACACAGCGCGTTCGCGCGCGGGAAGGCCGCTTTAGGCGGCCATTTTCATTGATTATTTTACCATAAGCGGAGTGATGCTTATGGTAATTTTATTGTGCTTATGGTATTTTTTATTCCGCTTGTGGTACGGTTATGCTTTAATAATTCCGCCGCCAAAACAATTATCGCCGGAGTAGAATACTGCGGACTGGCCGGCGGCTGGGCGCTTGATTGGCTTTTCAAAGATTAGCGTAGCCGTGTTATTCTCGCTAAGTATTAGCTTCGCCGGAATTAACGGCGCGCGATGACGGAGGCGAACCGTTATTGCACGGTTAAGGGGGGCAAAAACATTAGCGCTAGCGAACCCGCGGTGCTCGCTCCCGTCTTCACGGGGCGAGCTTGCTGCGCGCCTAGCAAGGCGCGCATGTTCGCTGACACTAATGTTTTTGCCCCCCCTAACCGTGCAACGTGCGACTACGTCTTCGAGGTCGAGCGTGGTAGTCCAGAGGTTATCATTGTTGAGATTGCGGGAGACATAGATAATATTCTTATCAATATCCTTTTTGACGACATAATATGGCAGACCGCCGCCGAGGTCGAGGCCGTGGCGCTGACCGATGGTATAGAAAATTGCACCCTCGTGCGTTCCGAGTTCTTCCCCGCTATCTACGTCGATAATCGGGCCGGGGGTCTCTTCGAAATATTCGCGCAAGAAGTCATCCATACCGACATCACCAACGAAGCAAACACCCATAGATTCTTTCTTATAAGCATTAGCTAGGCCTTTCTGCTCGGCTAGCTTTTTCACCTCGGGTTTAGTAAGGTGGCCAATCGGAAAAATGGTGTGTGCGATAGCATCTTCAGAGATACGGTAGAGAAAATAGGTCTGATCTTTATTCTCGTCGACGGCGGTTTTGAGGTATTTTACGGTTTCGAATTTCTGCGTAGGTTGCGGAGTGTTAGGCTCAGAAGCAAGTTTGCCGATTCTGGCATAGTGTCCGGTAGCAATAAAATCGGCGCCTTGCTCGCGAGATCCCTCGTAGAAAAGTTTGAACTTTATTTCCTCATTACACATAATATCAGGGTTTGGCGTGCGGCCTTTCTTAAACTCGGCGAGCATATAATCGACGACTTTCTGTTTATATTCGGTTTCAAAATCAAATACTCGAAAATCAATGCCAAGTTTCACCGCGACGCGCTTTGCATCGGCAAGATCCTCTGCCCACGGACATTTCATACCCGGCAAATCTTTCGACCAGTTTTTCATGTAAACACCAACGACATTATATCCTCGCTCCTTTAATAATACCGCAGAAAGCGAGGAATCGACACCGCCGGACATACCGAGAAAAACGGTAGGGCTACTAGACGTTTTTAAATTCAAGATTTGCCCTTTCTATTAGTTAACCCAATTTTCTTCTTAATCGTTGTTTTATCAAGATAGTCTCGATATTTTGCAGGAATCTGACGATAAAGCGAAGACGCTCGGTCTTTCGCAGGCATTAGAATCTTGCATAATTTATTTTCTTCAACTAAAAATTTGACCATTTTGAAATAATCGCCGTCACCAGAAACTAAAATTACTTTCTCAAAATCTTCGTGCTTATATAGTTTTTTCATAATAGAAAAGACTATATCTGTATCAACATTACCTTTTTTGATAGAAAGAAATTTTGAGTTATGCTCGCGAAAGACTAGGATAAAGCCAGCTTTTTGGATATTATTATACATTTCTGAATAATTATTATCTATGCAGCCAAGAAAGTAGTATGCCTCGTCAACTCGATACTTCTCTTTTAAATAAATTCGAAAACGATTTAAATCCACTTTCCAAGACGGTTCGCTATCAATTGTGCTGTAATTGAGATTTTGGGCATCAATAAAGGCTATATTCTGGAGTTTATTCATATTCTATATTATACCATAAAAAAGAGGGATTTGCTTAGGTATTTCTCCTTTCGCGTTACCCTCATCGGAATACTCTTTCATTATAGCACACTTTAATAAATAAGTCTAGACCATTCTTCGCGGACGGCGGTAGCGATTAGATTGGCGGCGGCGCGAATTTGCTCTTCATCGTTAGTTTCGCCGAAAGAAATGCGGAGTGAGCCGGCGATTTCGGAATCGCTAAGGCCGATAGCCTTTAGAACGTGCGACGGCTCGCCTTTACTCGCGGCGCAAGCGGCGCCAGTGCTTAGATAGACTTCCTTTTCTTCTAATTTATAGATTAGACGTTCGGCATCGAGACCTGGAAAGCTAATCGGGCAGAAGTTTGTGAGCTGGTGTTTTTTGTTGCCGAGGAAAAGCATTAGCGGAGTTTCGCTTATGGTATTATCGGAAGTGGTTGTGGTATTTTTT
>JAFRFM010000024.1 GCA_017434345.1 Candidatus Saccharimonadota bacterium | reverse complement strand
TTGGTTTCGGTGCGGACTAGGGGGTCGATGTAGCGGCGTTTAATTGGCATTTCCTTGACGAAGTAGCATTTTTTGCGTGGTTTTTTATCGGATTTATGGACGGAGGTGGACTTTTCGAAGTGCGCAAAGTCGTTTTTTATGCGGTCAATTTTTGAATGTTTCATTTTTTCGATGACTTCAGGTTCGGTAAGGTGATAAAGAGACTTTACGGTTAGCTCTTTTTTGTCGACCATAATCTTTAGTAAATCCGCGTAGGCTTGCCCGACTATGCGGTAGCGTTCGTCGCACCAGTTGTGCCAAATCTTTGAAACATTAAAGCAGAAATCTTCGGCGATTTTTAGACTGTTAAAACTGATTTCTTCGATACCGTCTTCATTTTTGCCGATCTCTAGCGCGGAGTAGAAGCGTTCGATTTCATTGAGCGAGAAGTGGGTTTCGTAGTGTATTTTATGACAATTCATAAAGGAATATTCTAGGCGGTCAGAGGCGAGGCGAGGCGAATCGTTATCGGCGATAGGATAATCGTGATAATTCGCAACCTGCTTGACTTTTATTTTATCGCGTTTTAAGAGTTTTACGATTTTTTCGGAATTGCCGATGATTTCAGAGGTGGGGGCTTCGGTAGATTCCTGTGTAGCGGCATCGCCGTTTAGAAAATCGACGCAGTGTTTAAAAGCTGGCGTAGAGATGTCGTGAAAGAGCGCGGCAAGGGTTTGCTTTTTATCGTGTGTGAAGTTCCAGACAATGAGGGCGCAGGCAACGGAGTGGTCTAAGACACTGTAGAAAGTGGGGTAGTTGTAGAGCTTTTTAAGATAATAAACACCACAAACCTGATCGATAAATTTTAGACGTTGCATTTCCGGAGTAGCGATATAATCGTCGAGCCAAGTAGGGAAATCGGTGCTAAGAATTCGCATATAGCGACGGGTATCTTTATCTAGTGATTTAAGATAAGCGGAATTAGGTGTAGCGAGTTTTTCTAGGCGGGTGATTTTCTTCTCAGAGAGGACAGCCATAGCCTAAGAGGTGGCTCCGTTTGTGTTGTCGGGCTGATTTTTTGTACCTATCGATTGACTTTTCGTGTTTGTTGGCTGGTTTTCAGTGTCAGTAAGTGGCTTTTCACGTTTAATAAGTGGGAAAGGAACACCTTCGCGGCCAGAAACGCCTTCGAGGAGCCAGAAGTTGCGTTCGGAATTGCCCCAACCGCAAGCTGGTGGCATACCGTATTCAAGCATTTCGACGAAATCCATATCGAGCATCTGTGCTTCGTTATCTCCGGCATCGCGCATGGCCTGTTGTTCCTTGAAGCGAGCGAGCTGGTCTAGCGGGTCGTTTAACTCGGAGTAGCCGTTTCCCATTTCTGTACCGGCGATGATAGGGTGGAAACGCTGAGTAACGAGTGGGTTTTCCGGAACGGTTTTAGCGAGGGGAGAAAGACTGAGGGGCTCTTCGATAAGCCAGTATGGTCCGGCGGAAGTTTTGCGAATTAGTTTCCAGATATTATCAAGTAGGCGGCTATCGGATAAAGCTTCGTATTTTGCCCGAGGTTCATCGGTATTTTCCAAGAGGATTTTAATCATCTTTTCGCGGTCAGGGTTAAATATGTCAATGTCGTACTTCTCTTTTAGTAAATCAGCATATTTAATACGAGGCCATTTTTGGTCGAGATTAATGTCGAAATCACCGACGTGGAATTCTAACGTGCCCCAAGTTTCTTTTGCGACATATTTAATCATTTCTTCGTAGAGTTCCATGCCGTCTTCGTAATTTTCATAGGCGGCGTAACTTTCAAAAGCGACATGTTCGGGGAGATGCTCGTCGTCGACGCCTTCATTACGGAAGCGAGGGCCGATATCATAAACTTTTTCAAAACCAGCACCAAGAAGGCGCTTTAGTGGAAGCTCGTGAGAGATACGGAGATAGAAATCTTCGTCTAGAGCGTCCATGTGTGTGACAAATGGATTAGCATCGGCACCACCGGTGGTATGTTCGAGGATGGGAGTATTAATTTCAATAAAACCGTGACTGTTCATAAAATCACGAGTAGCCTGCCAGAACTTGCTACGGCGAACCATGCGTTCCCGAACTTCGGGATTAACGTTCATGTCGACATAGTGGCGGCGATAGCGGGATTCTTTATTTGAGAAACCGTCGCGGCCGGGTAGTGGGCGAAGGGTTTTCGTAAGTAGGCGGACTTCGTTTGCGAAGACGGAGATTTCGCCAGTCTGGGTTTTATCGACTGTACCGGTAGCCTCGATGAAATCGCCGGTATCAAGAAGCCGCAAATCTTTAATAGTAAAGAGGGGGTTAGCATCTTTATTATTTTCGGCGACAGGCGTATCTGTTTTTGTGCGCATAAAGATTTGGATTTCGCCGGTGTAATCGCGGACTTTGATGAAGGCGAGTTTGCCGAAACTGCGGATGGCGGTAATGCGGCCGGCGATGGTAACAGTCTGTTCTTTTAGTGTATCAAAATTATCGAGAATGTTTTTGATTTTAGTGTCGCGATAAGATTTCGCAGGATATGGGTCAATCCCGCGTCTTTTAATTTCTTCAAGTTTCTTTAAGCGCTCATCGCGATAGTCGGCTAATGTTGTCATAATGGAATAATTATATCATATCTTCTATTGAATAGCAAAAGTAGAAGTAATTACTTCTACTTTTGCTATTCGATATTGAGGATTTTGCCTTTGTTGCCGTTAGGCAGCGTAAACTCTTCGTCGACCTTGTGTCCGATGAGGGCTTTGCCGATAGGCGATTCGTCGGAGATTTTACCGTTTAGAGGGTCGGCTTCTACTGGGCCGACAATAGAATAAGTAGTAGTCTTGCCGGCGAGGCGAATTTTTACGGATGAGCCGACGGTGACCTTTTGTCTAGCGCCGGGGCGAATTAGTTTGGCATTTTTCAAAATATCTTCTATTTCTAGAATACGGGATTCGACGGTCTTTTGTTCGGAGCGAGCATCGGAATATTCCTGATTTTCAGATAAATCTCCGAAAGCACGAGCGGTCTGTAAGCGTTCGGCGATCGCCGGGCGACGAGCAATAAGCTCCTCTAGCTCTTTCTCAAGATCGGCCTTTCCCTGTTTAGTTAAGCTTACGGTTTTCTTCATTATCATACCCGTTAGTTTAACGGTATTCGTGAAGTTTGTCAAGATTTATTTGAAAATTTTATCAATATCTATAAGCTTGGTTTCCCCAGTGGCGCGATTTGTGAACTCGGCCTTATTTTCGGCGAGGGTTTTATCAGAAACGACGATACGATACGGAATACCGAGAAGTTCGGCGTCGGCGAACTTCTCGCCTGGTCGAGCATTGCGATCGTCGAATATAATTTCGTCTTCATGTCCTTTGTAAAGCTTTTCGGCGGTCTTGATACCGTTTTCACCGATACCGACAAGATAGTATTTATAAGGGGCGATATTTTCTGGCCAGATTAAACCCTTTTCATCGGCGAATTTTTCGGCGATGACGCCCATGACGCGGGAAACTCCGATGCCGTAACAGCCCATAAATACAGTTTTTTCGGTATTATCCTTGTCGCTGAACTTTAGGTCTAGCGGTTCGGAATATTTGTATCGTAAAGTGAAAATATTACCGACCTCGGCGGCGCGAGTAGATTCTAGCTCGTCGCGAGTGATATGGAACTCATCAAGGACTTCAGGGAGAAGGACCTCCTCGTTTAGGACGATGGATTTATCTTTATTATAATAGATAGTATCTTCGCCGACAGGAATGATAGTTTGGAACTCATGGCTAAATTTGCTAAAGATACCACCAGAAGCGAAAGTCTGATAGGTACAGTCGCCGAGGCCGACACGCTCGTAAATGCGCTTATAAGCGTCTTCGACCTTATGATAAAAATCATCGTGAGACTTTTCGTCGGCGGAGAAAGAATAGAGGTCTTTCATTAGAAATTCGCGAGTACGCATAATGCCGGATTTTGCGCGAAGTTCGTTTCTAAACTTAGTCTGGAATTGGTAAGCGTAAACCGGAAGGTCCTTATAGCTCTGGATGTAAGTTTTCATTAAGTCGGTAATCGGTTCTTCGTGTGTCGGGGCAAGGCCGAGCTCTCCGCCGGAGGAAAGTTCAGTTTTGAACCAAATATCGACTTCTTGGTCGCTCCAGCGGTCGGATTTTTGCCACGGTTCGGGGCGTTGGAGAGCGGTGAGTTGTAATTCTTCGCAACCGATTGCGTTCAATTCTTCGCGGATGATAGTTTTAATATTCTCTAAAGTTCTTAGGCCGAGCGGTAAGAAATCATAGACGCCAGCCATTTCTTTATGGACATATCCGGCGCGGATGAGATATTCGGCGGAACGAGCGGTCTCGTCTTTCGGAGCCGAACGGAGGGTTTTATCACAAGAGTGTGTACGTTTCATACTGTTATTATATCATATCTTAGAAGAAGCGGAGAGAGTCAAACGGATAAAGACGGAACATTACCGGTCCGACGATACGGCAATATGGGACGGTACCGAGCCCATTACGGGAGTCGTAAGAGTGGGTCCCTTCGCGGTTATCGCCAGAGACGAAGATTTCGCCCTCTGGGACAATAGTATCTACCTCGCCAGAAGTGTATTTTTTAGGGCCTTCCGAGTCTGAGACGCGAGTATCGGAATCTGGGAAAAAACCGTCAGGGTGTTCATCATTATAAACTGTTAAAATGCCGTCCTTGACAGTGACGCGCTCTCCTGGAAAGGCAATTACACGTTTTATAATGTATTGATCGGAAACGCCAGATTGTACATTACAGGTTAGCGGACCGTCGGCTGGGCCGTTAGCGAAAACGATAATCTGTCCACGTTCCGGAATGTATTCCTGTCCGAGGAAATGTGAAGCGGTAACCGGAATACGATTTACGATAATACGGTCGTTGCCATGCAAAGTATTTTCCATAGAAACACCGACTACGTTATATGAGCGAAAGACAAAGGCGTTTAGAGCGAGCGTACCGAGAACGACGCAAGCGACAAAAGAAATAAGTCCGATAACGTCTTTCATAAAAGGGTGTTTTTGAAAAAAACTCGGTTTTACTTCCATAAGAACTATTATAGCATACTTAAGCATGTTTCGGGAAAAAGTTTGTAAAATCTTTTCTGGGATTTTAAGGTTTTTCTAAGGTTTTTTGTAGTATAATGAGAGATATGGCAGATTATACATTGGTGCGAAAATCTAGAAATACAATCTCGACGTTTGTGCATATCTTGATGAACGTCGTTTTAGGATTAGTTTCGATTTTTGCGACGGCGCTCACGGGCAGCTGGGCGATTGGTGTAATTTTAGTTTTGGTGTCTAAATGGCGAATTTTTGCAGTACGTCCGAGGTATTGGCTCTTGAACATTAAGTCTAACCTAGTAGATTTAATCGTAGGGTTAAGCTTTGTGCTAATTGCATATTGTTCGGGGACGGTAATTATGCCGGTACATTGGTCGTTAGCGGTAGGTTATATTGCCTGGCTAACTATTCTAAAACCGAAATCTAGCGAACTAGCGGCAGAGGCACAGTCGCTCGTAGCGGTATTTTTAGGTATTACAGCAACGGTATTACTGACGGCGAATTATGATTCCTTGATTATTGTAATAACGGCGTTTATTATTGGGTACGCCGCTTCTAGGCATACATTAATACAAAGTGATGATGATAATTTTTCGCTGATTACGTTAGTATGCGGGTTGATTTCGGCGGAAATTGCCTGGCTTTGTCATTCGTGGTTAATAGTATATACATTTAGCGGAACAGGGATAATTATTCCACAACTTTCGATTATCTTATCGGTTTTTGCTTTTGTATTTACGAGGGTGCACCGTTCGATTATTAAGCATGATGGAAAATTGAAGTTTAATGACGTAGCGGTGCCGATTATTTTCAGTATGGTGGTGATAGCCGTAATTATGATATGGTTTAGTAAGCCTATTTTCGATGTGTAAATAAATAAAAGGAGGTAAAATATGAAGGACAAAGAAAAAGATAACAAAGGTGAGATCAAAGAAAAAGAGGTTGAGGAGATTGTAAAGGAAGTAACGGAAGATAAAGCCGAGAAAGAAGTCAAGGAGGAGAAGAAAGTCGAGAAGGCTGAGAAAGTTGAGCCTGTAGTAAAGGAGAAGGTTGAACAGAAAAAGCCGGAGGCTAGGGCCGTGCGGAGGAATTCGGAGAACTTTAAGATTGTTGTTGGAACTCTGGTTGCGGTGATAACGGTATGCAGTGTATTCGCGCTAGGTCTTTCGATATATAATTTTTATAATGGGAAATTAACGATAAGTGGTGATGGGAATGTGGCGACGTTTACAGAGGGTTCGATTTCGGAAGTAGCGAATAAAGTTTCGCCGGCAGTAGTGTCGATTAAGACCGAGACGCGTGTTTCGGGATACTTCGGACAGAGTTCTACGGCGAGTGCGGCGGGGACTGGTATGATAGTAACTAGTGATGGCTATGTGATTACGAATAAACATGTAGTTGAGGATGCGAATAGTGTTAGTGTAGTTATGGATGACGGAACTGAGTATAGTAAAGTTGAGATTGTTGGTACTGACCTGGTAAATGATGTTGCATATCTAAAGATTAAAGATGTTTCGGACCTTCCGACTGTAAAGTTAGGTAATTCTAAAACCGTGACGGTAGGGCAACAAGTGATTGCGATTGGCAATGCGCTTGGACAGTATCAGAACTCCGTAACGGCGGGAATTGTGTCTGGGATAGGCAGAACTATCGCGGCTTCGGATAGTAATTATTCCTCGTACGAGGTATTGAGTGATAAGATTCAGACGGATGCGTCGATTAACGCCGGGAATTCTGGTGGTCCGTTGGTTAATGCTGCGGGAGAGGTGATTGGGATAAATACTGCTGTTTCCTCTGGAAATGGTATCGGGTTTGCGATTCCGATTTCCTCGGTGAAAGGTATGTTGAAGAGTATTATTGAAAATGGGAAGGTCGAGAGGTCGTATATGGGGGTTAATTATATTAATCTCACTCCAGATGTAGCGAAGAGTTTGGAACTAGATGTTTCCGCTGGAGCTTATATTTCGAGTGATAGCGGTAGTGCGGTTGTTGCGGATAGTCCGGCGGATAAGGCGGGAATTAAGGATGAAGACATTATTATTGAGGTAAATGGAGCTAAAATTGGTTCTGCAGGGACGCTTTCTTCCCTGCTTGGTGAATATACGGTTGGCGATACCGTAGAATTGACGTTGCTTAGGGATGGTAAACAGGAAAAAGTTAGAGTGACCTTAGAGGCTTACCCGAAGACGAATAGTTCGTCTTCTAAGAAGAAGTAGGTTGCGCGGTAGGAATTATAATTCCTACCGTACGGCTTTTTTAGAAGGTGAGTAGGATGCCGAATTCGGTACTTTTAATATAGGAGAAATTGAGGTTTTTTGCGTATTTGATAATCGAGAGATGTTGCGAGGGGTCGGCTTCTAGGACGAGACTTTTGCGTCTCGCCTGAAAATTGATTTTTGGAATTTGATTTAGAAGTTTTTTAATAAGGTCTAATCCGTGGTCGTTAGCGTATAGAGCCATTTCCGGTTCGTAGGCTAACGCTTCTTTCGAAATCCAATTCCATTCTCGATCTACATATGGGAGGTTAGCGATAATTGTAAGATTGCCGTCGATAGAAATACCCTTTTCTAATGCAGTTAGTAAATATGAGTTCATAAACATGATGCCATGGGTATCATGTAGTTCGGCGTTCTTTTGGGCAAGATTGAGGGCCGGGGTAGAGAGGTCGAGAGCGAAGACTGGGCGTTTTGTTTCGCGGTTCATCGTAATAGCAATTATTCCGCTGCCAGTACCAACGTCTATAATTAGGTTTGGTTTAGTTTCGAGAGCTAGGTCGATAAGTTGCTCGGTTTCTGGACGGGGGACGAGAACGCGGTTATCAACGAAAAATCTGCGACCATAGAAGTCTTTATAACCGAGGATGTAAGCGAGAGGCTCGCCCTTTAGGCGACGTTTAGCGATACGGACAACACTGTCTGTGTCTCCGATTTCTTCGTTATCGTGAGCGGTGAGATATGCGCGGTCGACATCTAGGACGGCGCAGAGAATTAATTCGGCGTCGAGGCGGTCAAGGCTAGTAGAACTTAAAAAATCTTTAATACGCATTAAGAATTTTCTTCTGACATTAGCTGACGTTCGTTTTTGGTAAGCTCTTCGATTAAATCGTCTATATCGCCGTCCATAGCGGCGTTTACGTTAGAGCGGGAATAGTGGATGCGGTGGTCGGTGATGCGGTCTTGCGGGAAATTATAGGTACGGATTTTTTCGCTACGGTCTCCGGTACCAATTAGCGACTTGCGGGCGGCGGAAGCACTTTTCATATCCTCTTCTTTTTTCTTCTCGATAAGGCGAGAGCGAAGAATTGTCATGGCTTTAACGCGGTTTTGTTGTTGACTGCGTTCGTCTTGCATCGCGACGACAATTCCAGTAGGTAAATGAGTAATGCGAACGGCAGAGTCAGTAGTATTAACCCCCTGTCCGCCATGCCCGCCGGAGCGGTAAATATCTATACGCAAGTCCTCGGGTTTAATCTCGATTTCATCTTCCTTAGCCTCAGGGAGGACGGCAACAGTGACTGTGGAGGTATGGATGCGCCCCTGGCTGTCGGTGACCGGGACACGCTGGACACGATGGACGCCACCTTCAAATTTCAACTTACCATAAGGGTTATCACCAGAAACCCTAAAGATTACCTCTTTCATGCCGCCGGTATCGTTGGCGTTTTCGGAGATGAGCTCGGATTTTAGACCGTGATTCTCGGCGTATTTTAGATACATACGATAGAGCTCGCCGGCAAAAAGCGAGGCTTCGTCCCCGCCGGCACCGGCGCGAATCTCGACGATAGCTGGCTTTTCATCGTTCGGGTCTTTCGGAAGGAGCATTTCTTCGATTTTTGCTTCGGTATTTTTAATTTTTTCTGTAAGGGTGGCAATATCGGACTTCGCTAGTTCTCCGAGCTCTGGGTCGTTAGTCAGGGATTTTGCCTCTTCTAAATCGCTTTTCATTTTTTCTAGATTCTCGATAAGAGAAATAAGCTCATTCAGCTCGGAAAGACGTTTAGACTTCGTAGCGAAATCTGGGTTATTATAAGCTTCCGGGTCGCTTAAAAAATTTTCAATTTCTTTCGCTTCGTTCTTATAATTCTCTAAATCTAGGTTCATATATATGATTATATCATAATTATATGTGGCTTAGGAATATGTTGCGACTTGCGAACTACACCGTTTTTCTTGTTTTTTGAAATTCAATTAGG
>JAFRFM010000023.1 GCA_017434345.1 Candidatus Saccharimonadota bacterium | reverse complement strand
GATCTGGTATACTTTAAATACTACGGCGGGTTTAGCTCAGTTGGTTAGAGCGTCTGATTGTGGTCCAGAAGGTCGCTGGTTCGATTCCAGTAACCCGCCCCAGAACATTGCGAGTGTAGTACAGCGGTTAGTATGCAAGTTTTCCAAACTTGAGATGAGGTTTCGACTACCTCCACTCGCACCAGATATAAAAAATGACTCCGGAGGAGTTATTTTTTTATATCTTTGATAGGGAGGTAGGCGAAACCGTAGGTTTCGTGCCTAGTAGGAGCCGAGAGAAGAGAAAACTTGTTTTCTCTTTCGAGGCGACGCCCTAGGTAAACCCTCGCGAAGCGAGGGTTACTACCTCCACTCACATCTACTCTACTGGAAGAATAATAGATAGATACACGCGCCGACACCGGCACCGAGGACTATCGTAAGGATAATGGCAATAATCATGCCAGCCGAGCTACGCGATTCCTTTGGAGACTGCGCGACAACGGTAGGAGTAGGGGTCTTTTTAGTCTCTTTACGGCGAGAGTAGGTATTGTGCAGATTACCGTGGAAGTCTTCCTCTTTTATAGAGCTAGGGGCAGAAGAGGAATCGTAATCTTCTTCATAGACGATGCGGCGAGCGGAAAGTGGGCGTTTATCAACATTTACCGAAGGTATAAACGGAGATTTAGCAGGTTTATCTACGGATTTTGTGGCAGCATCGGCGGCGCCAGCCAGAGCCGAGGCATAGGCAGCGGTAGAAGATTCGTCGTCGGCGATGAAATCGGCCGCGGATTCTAGAGAGGTCTCCTGGATAACAGTAGCATCTTCGATGTCTTCCTCAATGAAATCATCTAGCATATCCTCGAGATTATCGTTAGAATTAACCTCTTCATCGTAGAAATCGAGAATGTCTTCCTCATAGGTAGGCTTAGCGGGGCGAGGCGGAGTAGCCACTACGCGGCGAGGCTGCGAGCGACGAGAGGAGACGGTAGTAGTTGTTTTTGTCGACTTAACTTTAACCGTAGGGGAAGAAATCGCGACGCGAACCGGACGCTTAGGAGTCTTACGGGCGGATTGTTGAGCGGGGCGAGGCTTAAAATCGATGAACTGACCCCGGTTACTAGGCTTTCTAGGGCTTGTAGAGCCATCTAGAGAGATTCTACGAACATTAGGCTTATGCATAGCGGAACGGTTAGCAGACACGCTAGAGGCGCTCCTAGCGGCATTTACGGGCATTTTCCGAGTAGAAGAGGCAGCCACGCGGGAGCCTCTAGCGGAAGCGCTAGTGCTTCTAGCGGTTTTTGTCGGGCGTGGAGCTGGGGCTTGTTTTTTTGTCATATTAATTTTGTACTCTCTTTGCTAAATCGATTATAGCATTAAATTGGTCGGCAATCAAGGATGAACCGCCCATCAAAAGACCATTTACTCCAGGGATAGTCAGATATGCGCCAGCATTAGACGGATTGACACTACCACCATACAAAACAGGGTTTTCGTCTTTCTTATAGAGGGCTTTTAACTGCTCATGGATAATTTCAATGGAGCGCGCAACATCGTCCGGGGAAGCCAGACGAGCTCCCTTGACGCTAGAAATAGCCCAGACTGGCTCGTAGGCGATGATGACTTTTTTGATATCCTCTAGAGAAACATCACGCAGACCCGATAGAAGCTGATCCTTTAAGACCTCTTCGGTTTCGCCGAAGTCGCGCTCGTTCGCCGTTTCACCGACACAGAGAATCGGCGTGATATTACCTCTTATTGCGGCGGCAACTTTTTTGCTGATTTCCTTATCGGTTTCGCCGAAAATGTAGCGGCGCTCGGAGTGACCGATAATCGCGTAATCTACAATTCCAGTAAGCTGAGAAACGGAAACTTCCCCGGTATAGGCGCCATAATCGCGATAATAAAGGTTCTGCGCGGCGAGTTTAACCTTCTTACGGTTAGATTGACGGTTTAGCTGTAAGGAAAGCGTCTGGAGCGCGATAGTACTCGGGGCAACAACGACTTCTATCCCACGGTAGAAATGAATAAGTTTTAGCAATTTATGAAGATAGATGGAAGATTCGCCAACGGTGAAATTCATCTTCCAGTTGCCCACGATATAAGTTTTCATAAGGATATTTTAGCATAAAGGGAATAGAAATGCTAGAGTAAAGATTGGTACCAGAGGGAGAGCTCTTCTAGAATATACGGGTCGACATCGTCGCCACGCAGAGTTTTGCCAGTAGTTTTTAGACGCTCAAGCGCCTTTGTAAAGGCTGGGGCCTGACGATTTAGGCGAGCGGTGCGATATTCTTCCCAAGTTTTCAGCTCATTTTCATCGAGGGCGACAGGGTAGTTTCGGGCTTTATAGTGCAATAATAACTCGGGGAGCCGCGGGTCGTCAAACTTCATGTGGAAATTTTTAAGCTGTTCGGGGGAAGAATTACGGATACTTTCGGCGCGGATGTGATCCTGGTCCTTAAGAAAGCCATCGTAAATTGCGCTTTCCGGATCGATAGCGGGTTCGAATTTTGGCTCGGGGGCGTTATGAATATCCTCGACCATTTCTGGGTGTTTTAGTAAACTTTCTAAATTTTTATTAACAGTTTCCTCATCTAATCCAATTCTCTGCCAGCCATCACCGACAGACATCACACCGAGTGGCGCGACCGCTGGGCATTTATTAGCGGAAAACTCTTTTACCGCCGGAAAATAAGCGTGTTTCTTATCAAGCTCCTTCATAGTTCTCTCTGGGCTATAGCGTAAATCATAGACTAGGATAGTGTTATTGCGTCCCTCGGTAAGCGGATAGGCAATCGTAGTCTTATTAAACTTTCCAGAATAGCGGCCAGAGGCATAGACAAAAGGTTGCGGTTTTTTAAGATTAACGAGTTGCGAAACGTGTCTCTTATCGCGGATATTAAAGAGATATTCAAAAAGCTTAGGCTGTTTTTCCCTAATTAGTCTCGTAACGCTAATTAAGGCCTCAACATCAGAGAGTGCATCGTGGGCATGAGCATGTTCGATGCCGTTTAATTTAGTAATTAGCTCGAGACGGTTGGTTGCGATAAGGTCGTCATCTTGCTCATCGGTAGTATTCGGCTCGTCGGCGGATTTATCGGCGGGGCTGTCGGTGTTATTGGCGGATTTTTTGGTCTTTTTTTGGAAAGGCCAGTTAATTCCCTCCGGGCGAAGAGCGCGCGTTAGACGCACAACGTCAAGCAAATCCCAACGACTACGACCATCGCGCCATTGCCACTCATACGGATCGAAAAAATTGCGCCAGAAGATTGCGCGCATAAACTCATCATCGAAGCGAACCGAATTATAACCGGTAGCGATAGTGCCGGGGGTAAAAATTTCGTCCATGACGTAACGACAGAATTCGCGCTCGGAAAGGCCATCGGACTTAGTCTGTTGCGGGGTGATTTTCGTAACCATAATCGCATCCGGGGATGGAAGCGTGTCATCATCGAGTTTTACGAGGAGATTTACCGGGTCGCCGATAGAGTTGAGATTCATGTCGGTGCGCTGACCGGCGAACTGCATGATACGATCTTCACGCGGGTTAAGACCTGAGGTTTCGAGGTCGTAGAAGAAAAAAGTTTGTCTCATGGGTTTATTATAGCATACTAACACTAAAGAAATAAGCTAAATGCCTTAGCCGGCGGTCAGGCGTGCTACCTTCCTACGGAAGGGCTAAAGGTGAAAAGGTGCTTGTATCGGCGCCAGACGTATCACCCCTGTCTTTACAGTGGTGATACTCTGGCTTGTGAGGCGTGCTACGCCTCACAGCCCGATACAAGCACCTTTTCACCTTTAGCCCTTCCGCAAGGCTCAGAGCCCAACTAAGGCATGTAGTTTATTTCTCTGATATAGTCCACAATAATAAACCCCCGCTACTGCGGGGGTTTGGGTTTTTCAGGCGTTGTTTAGGTCTAGGACTTTTAGCCCCTGAAGAACTTTCAGAGTTTCCTGGTTCGGGCCCTCTTTGTAAAGGGTAAGCTCTGCGTTCTGATGTTCGATGGTGTCGCCGTAGGCCTTATCGAACTCCTTGCGGAGCCGAAATTCAACCTGGGCGATTTGCCACTCGAGCATTGCCCGGTGCCAGCCCTGCAGCTTAAAGCTTGCCTCGCGTAGAAAAATTGCATAAGCGAGTGCCACTAGGGCGATTGCCCAGGGTGCCAGCATCTCGGCGAGTGGCGAATATCGATATTGGTTGCCGTGATCAAGGTAAGCAAAGGCCCAGTCCTGACTTTCGTACTCCATCATTAGGAGCACGACAACCGCTGCGCCGATGCAGATTGTGCCGAGTATCTTGTCGGACACTCGCTGTCGGACTACTCCGCCTTCGGCGAAGTAGACGTTCAGGTACCCGAACACCAGAACCGCTACCGCGAGGAGCGGTGCCATAATGAACCAGAAGTTAAAGTGTATGCTCATAATTTTACCCCCTTTCATACACCTCCCTGAGCTGCACTATTGCAGACTCACTATTTCCATTATAGCATAAATGGCTTATTTTGTCAATAATAACATGTTAGTCTTGCATAATATGCAAGCTATGGACTATTGAGCGGCTTTTGAACCGTAGTAGATTTGAATTAATTTGCCGTAGAGATCCTCTAATTCGGAGTTTAGGGCGGTCATTTTTGCGTCTTCGATTGGCATAACGACAAATTTAAGAGGTGAGTTAGTCCCACCGCAAATTTCACGGCTATCGCCATAAGCAAGCTCGCCGGGGATAGTTAGTTCACGGACGCCGTTAATTTTCATACCGGCGACACCTTGGTTCCAACCCTCGACAAGGCCAACTCCGGCGTAGATTGGGGTTGTGAGCGCAGTTGGGTTATCATTATTATCAAAGGTCGCATCAAAGACGCTCTCGTCGGCGCACCAGCCGATATAGTATGCGAAATAGTTTGTATCTCCTTCGGCAAGCTCGCGGCCGTCGCCTTCTTTAAGGTCTTTTTTCTTTAGGCCTTCTTCGTTCGCCGTAGTAGCGTTATATGAGCGGACGCGCTCTGAGCGGTATGGCTTCATAGTATCGAAATATTTGTCTGATAAAGTTTTAGCGTATTCGTTAATTTCAGTCTGTTTTGCGGTGTAAGCCTGTTCGGCGGCGGTCAGTTCGGCATTATTCTGCGAAGATTTATTACCGGCGGCAACGATAATGATATATGTTGCGATAGTAGAGCCGAGCATAAGTAATGCGATAGCGATAATTACAATGCGCTGAAAAGTTGATGTTTTTAGTGATTTTTCACTCATATTACCTCCTTAAATAATCTCTGCCGCAAACTGTTTGACAACAGAATCTGTAACTTTTTTCATTATAGCAGAAATTTCATCAGCGCTCAAGGTGTGATCGAGGTCGGCGAAAGTAAGGTTAAAGGAGAGGTTTTTCGTTTTGCTGATGGCCTGATAGACGGAGACAGGTTTTACCGCATAGACACCGCAGTTTTCCGCTAAAGCTTTTTCTAGGGCCTGCTGGATGTCTTTAAAGGTAATTTCTGACTTTACTCTTACCGTAATATCGCGCGAAACGGACGGAAAACGGCTGAATTTTAGCGATTTAATGTTGGTTTTTGGAAGGTTTTCAAGCAAGATGTCTAAGTCTAGCTCGAAAACAGCAACCGGCTTATCGATTTTTAGACGTTTTAGTACCTGGGACTTGACCTCGCCGATAGCGCCGATAGTCTCCGGAAGCACGAAATTAGCACTTCCTTGGGCGACAGGCGTATCTACCACTGTCTTTACAGGGGTGTCTACCCTGTCGGCGAGGCTAGAGAGCTTCGCACTCCCAGAGGAAGTACTAATTTCGTGCTTCCCCGTGATAACAGCGCTGCGGACGGGCTCGAGGTAAGGATAGTTGTTTTCAGGGAAACTAGCAAGGTCTAGCGGGAGATTTAAATCCTTAAATAGTGCTTTTAGATAAGCCTTAGCCTGATAAAAATCGCCGAGAGTGACAAAGGATAGGTGTGTATACATAGTCGGGACGTTTTCGGAATTGAGACCGAACGATTTTTTCGTGACTTGGTTGATTTCGTAAAGAGAGAAATCTGAGTAGCCGGCTTTTAGATTCATGTAGACTTTCTCTAGCAGGCTAGGGGTCAGGCTCTGACGGAAACATTGTAGCTCCGGAGAGATAGAATTGACGATTTTATAGGAATCTTCTGGATTTTCGCCTACATTTTCCTGTAGCTTACGGCTGACGAACGAATAGGTTAATAGTTCGTTTGCGGCGAGACGGTCGGAACAGATGTCGCGAAGACGACTCTTTAGGACGAGAAGCGCATCCTCATGAGCGCCGATAAATGGACGCTTAGCATAGTCTAGCGGGATGTTGTCGTAACCAAGCAAGCGACCGACTTCCTCAATTACGTCTTCCTTGATATGGATATCTGTACGCCAGAAAGGTGGCTTGACGGAAATCCTGATGAAATCGTGTTCAGAGGAAGAAGCAGCAATATCTCTAGCCGAGCCCGCCGCGCTCGCGCCCGTCTTCACGGGGCGAGCTTGCTGCGCGCCTAGCGAGGCGCGCACGCTCGAGCTAGAGATATTGGCTGCTTCTTCCCCCGTAGATGCAACTTCGTCCGTATCCACTTCAAGGCCGACGTTTTCTAGTGTGCGAACTACTGTGTCGAGGTCGTAAGACGTACCGAGGAGGGAGTTGATGTCGCCGAGAGTGACGGGAACGGTAGGCTGTTCGGGTTTTGCCGGATAGCAATCTTCGATAAGTAACGGTTCTTCGCCGAGGGTTTTAATCGTAGCTTCTAGGACTGGCATAGTTAGCCCGGAAGGCTGTCCTTTCGTAAAACGAGTAATCGCCTCGGAGAAAATGCCGTGTTTCATCTGAGTTTTACGTAAATGATAGAGAGAGAAAGTTGCGGATTCCAAAATAATACGCTTAGTATGCCCATCAATCTCGGTATTTTTACCACCCATTGCGCCGGCAAGGGCGACTGGGACATCATTGCTCGTGATTAAAATATCATTTTCGTCGCATTCGATGTTTTTTCCATCGAGAAGCTCAAGTTTCTCGCCAGGTTTTGCGGTGCGGACGATGATTTTAGACTGCTTAGTTCCGCCAACTTTGACAAACTTATCATAATCGAAAGCATGCAAAGGTTGACCGGTTTTTAGCATAAGGATATTTGTCGCATCGACAATCGGAGAGATTGGGCGCATATCGGCTTTTACGAGGAAGATATCATCTAGAGTTAGATATTCGGAATGCGGCGTGTCAGTAAAATCGACTATGGCGCAGGAATAACGCGGACAAATTTCCGGATCGGAGATATTTGCGTCGAGAGCTATTCCTTCAGAGGTTTTCGAAGAAGTTTTTCCCGAGCCCGCGACGCTCGCGCCTGCAGTTGCGAATATCTCTGGTTCGGTGAATTTTTGGCCGAGGATGCCGGCGACTTCGCGGGCAAAGCCGATTAGACCGAAGGTGTCGGGGCGATGAGTGAGAGATTTATTTTCGATATCTAAAATAATGTCGTTTAGGCCAAATACGTCGGCGAAACTTGCGCCGGGAGTGACTTTTTTACCGTCAGCACCAATCATCTCCGGATCAATCTCGACAATCGTTTTATGTTCGTCGCTAAAGCCGAGCTCGTCTGCGCCGGAAAGCATGCCTGCACTGTCATAACCGCGGAGTTTGCGCTCACTAATTTCAAAAGGCTCGTCTGTTCCGTAGGTTGTGGGGACGATGGCGCCTGGAGCAATCCAAACGGTGAGCATACCTTCGTGAACATTCGGGGCGCCACAAACAACCTGCACCGTTCCTTCATGAGAGCCGACGAAGTCTTTTTGCGAGCCCGCGGCGCGCCCGCCCGCCGGCGCGGGGGGCGCTTGCTCCTGTGCCTCGTGAGGCACAGACGCTCGCGAAAAGAACTTCGTCGACTCTCCCGCATCAATCTTGCAGAGGGTTAGGTGGGTGCCTTCGATTTTCTCGCAGGAGATGACCTTAACTATATATATATTCTTATATTTCTTGCTCCAGTCGTCAGTTCCCTCGACTTCGACAAGGCGAGAGCCGATTAGCTTTATTAGTTCGTCGGTAGGAATCTTAATATCGACATATTTTTTGATTTCATTTAGAGATATCTTCATTTAAAACTCCTTCAAAAACTCAAGTTTACCAGATTCAAAATAACGGACGTCATTTAAGCCGTATTTAAGCATAGCCAAGCGGTCGATGCCGCCACCCCAGGCAAAGCCTTTGTACTTTTCTGAATCGATGCCGGCGATTTTTAGGACGTTTGGATGAATCATACCGCAACCGAGCATTTCTAGCCAGCCATCACCTTTACCACCGAGAGACTTTGGCTTTTCGATAAGTAATTCTACACTAGGCTCGGTGAACGGGAAGTAGCCGGGCTGTGTCTTAATGCGTAAATCCTGTCCATAGTAAACCTCGAAGAGATTTTTGAGAACTCCGAGCATTTGTCCCATAGTAGCATCTTCCGAGACGAAAATACCCTCACACTGATAGAAAGTGTGTTCGTGCGTAGCATCGACATCCTCATTGCGAAAGACACGGCCGGGAATTACTACGGCGATTTGGCCACCTTTTTCTAGGTCGTCTCTATAGCGGACGAGTGCGCGGTGTTGCATCGTAGAAGTGTGTGCCGGAGGGATAAAGCCCTCTTCGGTACGAAAAGTATCGTAGCCGTCCCGAGCAGGGTGTCCATCAGGAAAGTTAAGCGCTTCAAACATATGAAACTCATCGTCAAGCTGGCGCGCTTCGATGATATTAAAGCCCATGTGCGAATAGATATCGAGGACACGGTTTAGCTCGGTCATTAGAGGGTGCTTGCTTCCCTGCTTGATTTCTGGGATTTTTTTATTCGGAGCGGAAGGTGCGGTAACATCTATAGGTTTAACCTTTCTAGATGCGGCAGCTTCCTCGGCGGCCTGTAGCTCCTGCTGGAGTTTTTGCCGTTGCTCGTTTAATTGTATACCGAAAGCTTTACGTTCTTCCTTTGCTAAAGTTTTCATTTTAGCATATTCAGCATTTAAAGCCTTTAGCGACTTTTTGATATCTTCTACACTCAACATGGTGCTATTATATCACATTTCCTAAGAGATTTAAAACTACTATTATGAAAGCCCGCTTCGCTCGCGCCCGTCTTTACGGGGCGAGCCCGCTGTGTGCCGAAGCTTGGCGCACACGCTTTCATAATAGTAATTTTCAATCTCTACTAACGCGATATAATTTTGATTTGCTAGACTACGACTATGACGACGAGAGAGATTAGTGCAAGAAGAATTAGTACTGCCCAAATCCAGCCAAAGCGACTTGTCTTTTTGAGATTGCGGGCGTAGTCAGAATCTTCTACGAGGTCAGGATCTTTCTTTGCGCCATCGGCAGAACTTCTGGCTGCACGTTCGCGTAAATCAGTATTGATACGTTCGGTGAGTCGAGAATTCTGTTCAGTTTTGGATACAATAATACCCACTTTTACCTCCTTTATAAAGTTTATTCTTAATAATTATAGCACAAGTTTGCTAAATTGTGCTATACTAATATTAGATATAAAATTAAAGGAGTAATAATGGCTAGTAATAAGTCCAAGAAGACTTCGGCTAAGAAGTCGAATAACAAGTCTTCAAAGCCAGTAGCGTCCAAAAAGACTAAGGAAGTGAAAAACACTACTCCCGAGGTCGAAGTGATTGAGACCGTTGAAGAAACTGTCGAAGTTACTGAAACTACTGGCAACCCACTAAAAGGCTTTTTCGCCTGTAAACATGACGAAAAAGAAAACATTTTAACAATCTTTAAGAGCCCGCGGATTTATGGTGCGATTCTCGGCGAGCTGTTTGGGACAATGATTCTTACAATGATCCTACTCAGTCTCGGCCTATATCAGCCACTATATGTTATGTTCGGCATGATTGCGATTACCGCAGCTATCTACGGCATTTCTGGTGCTAACTTAAACCCAGTTATCACCGCAGGTATGATGGCTACTCGTAGAATCTCTGCGATTCGTGGTGTATTATATATGCTCGCGCAGATTCTTGGTGCATGGCTCGCATTTGTAGTAACAAGTGCATTCCATAGTGCTGGCGGTGAAAGCGCAAACGCCCTAACTACTGTAGTTGCTGGCGATGGCGACCAGTTCTGGATTTACACCATGATTGAGTTTGTCGGCGCAATTATCGCGGCATTCTTCTTTGCACGCGCAGTTGCTTACCGCAAGAATCCGCTAGTATTCGCAACTATCGTTGGCGCTGGCGCCTGTGTAGCATTACTATTCGTTATCATGATTTCTGGCTATGCTGGACTTCAGAATAACTTTGCATTAAACCCAGCTGCCGCTCTTACATTCCAGATTCTTCCTTCACAGGGTGAGTTTGGTGAGCTAATCGGTGAAGTGGCGCTCACATTAACGACCTACTGGATTTTCCCACTAATTGGTGGTATTATCGGTTTCTTCGTTTCTGACACAATGAGCAGACTTTCTGGCGAATGCGCATGCTGCAAGAAATGCGAAGGCAAAAAATAATTGTTGAATAAAATAGCACCCCAAGTTGGGGTGCTATTTTTTATGAATGATGTCTTAGCGATTCTTTGGGAAAAGTGGTTCTCCTGGAACGATTTTCTTAGCGGTAAAGATTTCTTCTATTTTTTGAGTAGCTTCGGGAAGAAACGGCTTTAGAAGGTGGTTTGCGTTTAATAGGTCGGAAATTAAAGAATTAAGGAGCTCTTTTAGCTCGTCTGTTTTGTCCTCTTTTGCCAAAGTCCAAGGTTTTGTATCGTCTATGCGTTTATTGACGGCCTGCACCTTCTCCCAAGCGTAGTCCATGGCCTTGCTGAAATGGAACGAGTTCATAATGTCGTCATATTCTTTATCTAGCTTTGGGGTAAAATCGAGGCCATCTAAATCTTGTTTCTTGCTCATAGCTGCGAGGCGTTGGACTAGATTACCGAGGTCGTTAGCGAGTTCGTTATTATACGCGTCTTCGAATTTATCGTCTGTAAAATCGGCATCAAGGAAGGTATCGGCATGACGAAGGAAATAATAACGAAGTGCGGTAATCCCGTGACGACTGAGTATTTCTAGTGGATCGATAACGTTTCCGATAGATTTGCTCATTTTAGCACCATTAGAAAGCACGAAGCCGTGTGATAAGAGGGTTTTCGGAAGAGGGAGACCGAGGCCGATAAGCATAGCTGGCCAGATGATTGCGTGGAAGCGCAAGATGTCTTTACCAACAAACTGTACCCTTGCCGGCCAAAAATCGGAAATATCCTCTTCTGGGTAGCCGAGAACGGTGATGTAGTTCGCAAGTGCGTCCATCCAGACGTACATAACTTGTTTTTCGTCGCCTGGGACTGGCACGCCCCAGCTAAGGTGTTCTTTCGGACGGGAAATGGAAACATCGGGGGTGTCTTCTAATAATTTTAGAACTTCTTTTTTGCGAAATTCTGGGAGAATTTGCATTTCGTCATTTTCTATTGCAGACTTTATCTGCTCTTTAAAGTCAGAAATGCGGAGGAAATAGTTTTTCTCGGAAAGTTTTTCGTAGGGTTTATTATGGTCCGGGCAGATTCCGTTATTTTCTTCGTATTCTTTATCGGTGATAAAGTTTTCGCAGCCCTCACAATACCAACCTTCGTAGGCGTTTTGATAAATATACCCCTCTAGTCTGCGCCAAATTTCGCGAACTCGGCGGATATGGTCCTCATCAGTAGTACGGACAAAATCGGTATAACCAACATCTAATTTC
>JAFRFM010000022.1 GCA_017434345.1 Candidatus Saccharimonadota bacterium | reverse complement strand
GTCTTTACGGGGCGAGCTTGCTGTGCGCCGAGCTTCGGCACACACGGTTAATAGGGGGTACTACCTGCGCTTCCCGCAGCCGCCCTTGCTTTATTCGGTGTTTTATGCTATAATGATGGTAGGTACATTAACAATTCTCGCACAATAGGGGGTGGAGAGATGAAGAAAAATTTTCAGAAGTTTTTGGTGATATTTATCATTTTTGCAGTAGTCGCTGGGCTGGTAACCGTTTATTATTTTAACAATGTTGAGAAGCAAAAACGGGAGTGGCTGGGCGCATTACAGAAGGCGTATGATGACACGCTCGAGCGCCAGGAAATCGGCGGGAGGATTCTGCACCGATTGGAAGGTCTAGGAGGGTTTAAGATGAAGGTAACCTACCGGTTTGCGAAGCCGGACCTTCGTATCTTTGACCTACTAGTCACATTTCCGGACGGAGCAACAGAAGGGTTTCCGGCTTTTATGGCGGGGCGTTCGAACGAAGTTATGCTGCCGGACGGCAGCATAGTCGAGGCAGAGGAAAAAGGCGTCTTTGATAGAGACGTCGATATCCATATCGTCTCGGCAAGTACGCTACTTAGAGCATACGAGGAGCATACAAATAACGCTCTAAAGATGTATGCGCTGAGCCGGACCGAGGGGTCGAGTATCGTCTTTGACCTTGTGGTCGAATATCCGGACGGGGCTACGGATGTGATTTCCGGGTATCAGGTCAGTGATCAGATGATGACCACCTTGCCGGACGGAAGAGAGATACCGGCGTTTGATGTACGTAGGGACGGAGAAGTATAAGGAGGTGGAAAATGAAGAAGTTATTTGAAAGACACCCGGTACTGATAATTCTAGTACTTTTGGTAATTTTTGCGGTGATAGGAGACATAATAATTCTAAAACCGCTCGATAAAATGCTAAAACAGTATACCATCGAGTACGAAGAGGCACCGGCGGAAGTGCGAGAATAAGGTAAGGGAGCCTTTGTGGCTCCCTTTTTCATGGTTTTACTTAGCGAGGATAGATGTAGTTATAGCGGCTCCATTCGGATTGGTCGATAGTTTTGCTGCCAACTCTACCCCAACCGGCGATACCGTTCATATCGGAAATCGTAATCGTGCCGTCGCTGTTAACTCCAGTAACTACGCCGACGTGGCCATAGTAGCTACCGCCGGTAGTCTGGAATACGGCGCCATAGACAGGGGTGCGGCTAACGGTATAGCCGGCACCAGCAGCAGCACGAGCCCAGCTACTAGCGTTGCCCATATTTGACGGCATAGCGTCGCCGAGGGTATCGTGGCGCCATTGCCAAGCGTACCAGGTACACCAACCATAGGCATAGCGGTTACCAGAGGCATAGACCGCGGAATATATCTGCGAGGATGAGGCGTTAGAGCGGTATTTTGAATTTGTAGAAGTTTTGACCTCGTATTCTGGGCGCTCGGTCTCTGGCAATTCCCCGTTCGGAAGGATGATTACCGCGCCAGGTTTCAGAGTAGAATCTTTTTCAAGGTCGTTTAGAGAGATAATAAGCTGGGCGGAAGATTTATATTTCTCCGCGAGACTATCAACATTGTCGCCTTCTTTCACAGTATAGGCAATACCAGGGACGGTAGGGACGAGTAGGGTCTGCCCAACGGAGATTTCGTCGGTTTTAAGGTTATTCGACCAGCGGATTTGAGTACTACTGATATTGTACTTATTCGCAATAGAGTTGATGTCTTCACCCTCTTTGACGACGTAAGAAACTACGCCACGGGAAAGATGTGAAACATCAACGAGGTTAGGTTTTACGACCTTTGTAGTATCATTCTGACCGATATCTTGAATAACAGAGACGGATTCGTAATTAGTACGGATTACGCTAGCGGTCGCTAGGTTGATATCATCGGCAACCGTAGCGGTAGTATAGAATTCGGAAAGCTGATCCACGGTAGCGAAAGAGTTATTCGAGATGAGGTTCTGAATGTCGTCATTAGCGACATTATTTGAATCTTTCGGCAGTGAGCCGAAGAAAGCGACAGCAAAAATACCAGTGGCAACCACAATATAGGGGAGAATCTTGCCAAATTTTAGGGATTTCTTACTACTTTTCTTCGTCATAATTCACTTTAGAGGGCTGTGGCACAACTTTCCCGACAATGTTCGCGAATATTCTGTAAATGTCCCTCCTCTGTAGTACTATAATACATCATACCATCGTCTCCTGTCAAGAAGTAAATTGCGTCGGTGTCAGACGGGTTAGCGACGGCCTCCAGGGAAACTAGGCCCGGATTACAGATAGGGCCGGGTGGCAAACCGGTATAGAGACGGGTATTATAGAGAGAATCTATTTTTAAGATATCAGCGTTATTAGTGTAAGTTTTACGCTCTGGGTCGATAAGGTCGGCGGCGAATTTTGTCGTAACATCGGAACCTAGTGCCATATTGCGCGATAAGCGGTTTAGGAAAACCTTTGCGATGTCGTCATAATGGCCTGCGATACCCTCTTTTTGAACGATAGACGCAAGGGTAACACCTTGGTACATATTCAAACCTTGCGCAGTAAATTTATTCTCGAGATCCTTCTCACGGGCGGCTTTATCAAAGGCGTTTAGCGCGGTTTTAACGATATTTTCGACTGATTCGCCCTTGTAAAACTCGTAAGTGTCGCCGAAAATGAAGCCCTCTAGGGGTTCGGCGCCATAGGCGGAGGTGTCTTTACGGTCTTTTAGGAACCAGTAATCGTAATTCTTAGAAAAGGCGGTATTGATATCTGTTTCCGAATAGCCCTCTCTTGCTAATTTACTCTTGATTGTCTTAATTGTTTCGCCAGGCAAGATGGTAAAAGAGAACACGTTCGAGCGATTATCGCCTTTTACTAGTAAATCAACAATGTCTTGAACAGACATAGAGCGATTTAGAACATAACTACCGACTTTTAGCGAGTCATTTTCGGATTGATGAAGGCGATAATACAGGCGGAAGGCGAGGGCGCTATGGATAAGGCCAGCCGATTCTAGATTATGAGAGATGGTAGAGATACTTTCGCCGCTAGCGATGGAGAAAGTAATTTTCCGACATTCCGGATCCTCGGTAGTATTACTTTCTTGAGTATCCTCCTCGCTCGCTCCGTTAGTAGGTTTTAGCTCTTCGGAATTTAAGTCAGAGCAAGAGGTAGCCGCTACGAAAGGCTTTAACTGGGCATCGTACCAAGCATAAGCCGCAGAACCACTAGCTACGACGAGAATTAAGACTACGGCTATAGCGATAATGAAAATGTGATGCTTCTTTTTAGGCTTTTCATCAGGCTCGGAAAGTTCATTCTGTTGTGCAGATGGAGTGTAATTCTCGATAAAATCTTGAAGGATAATAGAGGCGGCTTCGGCATCTATTTCTCCCTTTTCATAACGTCTTTTACGGCTTTTTAGGCGTTGTTCTGCCTCAACAGAGGTCAGAGATTCATCTTGGAAACGGATTTTTACGCCTGGAATGGCTTGTTTTAACTTTTTAGCAAAACCACGAACATAAGTTGATTGAGCGGTTTCTTCACCTTTAGAATTACGTGGCAGACCTAGAACGAGCCAACTAGTATCATAACGTTTTAGTATTTTTGCGATTTCGGCAAATTCTTGCCCGTTAGCGATGATAGTGCATTCTGGTATAGCAATCTTTACAGAGGTATCAGCTCTCGCAACACCGATACGTCTCGCGCCCACATCTAATGCTATAATTTTCACTTATTCCTCCACTTTTAATTCTATTGTTATACGATTTGGATCGTCTGGGACGGAATGGACCCAGAAGTACGACGGGGTAATCTTCACCGAGCTGACACCATTGACAGACTGTAGGATGCTCTGGACCTCGCCGATTTTACGGCCTTTAGACTTCTCTAAAATATCTTCCTCGGTTACTTTCGGACCACTTTTAGTAGTTGTTTTTAACTTCGCGGTATAATTTCCATTTTCTTCCATAAAGCGCTCAAAGAACGGAGAGCCGAGGTCGTAAACCTTTTGGTCGCTAGAAAGCGAGGCCTCAGTCTTATCCTTGATAAAATCATTAACTTTATTCCTACTGACTGCGAGCATGGAATAAGTTACGGCAGAGGTAATTTTCGGGGTAGTACCTTCGGGGACCTCGGCGCCAACGGACGGGTTCGAGACTGCGTCGCCGGCGGTAGCCTTAAACGAGGAATCTATGACAAGCATATCGTCACCAAAAGCCTTAGCCAGTTCCTCTTTGCCCACGCTATCGCTACTCTGTTCGAGTTTCGTTTTAGCGTTATTGATGTCAGATTGTTGGACTACGATGACAGTCTTTGTAGTACCGCCAGAGAAGGCTGCACTGTTGCTGATTTTTGTTTCGGCGGACAGATTAGAGGTCCAAGTCCTGCCAGATGCGACGTTATACTTTTCGCCAGATTCGGTAGCGGTTACCGCGACAGAGGCAGTCAGGAGACATCCACGCTTCGCTACATCGGTCATGCTATTTTCACACTTACTATCATCGGAGAATTTAATAGAGGCGCCAGAATCCGCAGTATATGCTAAATCACCAGTAGAAAATCTAGTACCGGCGGGAATATTGACGCTCTCTTTAGCATAAACTCCGACCTGTAAGGTACCGTGAGCCTTTTCGCCGACGTCTTTACTACCAGTAGCGGTAAATTCTACGGAATTTTCTTTCTTTATCTCTTGACTTTCCAGGTAGAAAATGCCCTTAGAGGCGTCTTCAGATGAAGATTTCGTAGTAAAACTCACATTTTCGGCAAAGTTATTAGCGGTAGTACGGACATTTACGGCGATAGAAACAGAGGCGGAGAAGAAAGTCGCCCAGATAAAGAACCCAATGAGAGCGACGAGCAAAATCGCTCCAGGGATGATAAATTTACGATATTTGTCTAGATTAGGGATTTTCCCCTGTTTTTTACCGGTTTTCTTAGACTTTTTTGCGTCATCGAGGTCTAGGTCGGTAGATTTTAACTCCTGATCGGGCTTCTTAGAGGCCTTAGAAGGGGTATTCTCAGCATTAGCAGTATTATTAGGCATTTTTGCGCCGGACGCGTTAGAGGAGCTCTCAGAGGCCTTTTTCGGCGTTTCCGCAGAATCGTCATCAAAATTACGGCCGTCAATAGATATCGGGGCGGCAAGATTATTTAACTCCTCAGGGGTGAAATCAGACGGTAATTTCGGACGAGACTGTAAAGTTTCGGCGACAGGAATACCAGCGATAGCGGATAATTTGACCAAAGATGGGTCGGTAGTAACGATAACTACGGCTTTTTCGCTATTTTTCGCGGTTTTAGCAATCAATTTTGTATTAACGGCACTACGAAGTACCCCGGCCTTTTTCGGAGGAACGAGCGCCACAACTTTTTGTTTAGAGCCTTTTAGTTTACTGATGATATCGGTAATATCATCTTCCGGCTCAATATAGATGACGTCTTTATTCATATATTTACTATAGCACATTTATTATGTTTTTTGGTGATTTTTGTTTATGGTTGTGGTAAATTTTATTGCGGTTTTGCTAAAAATCTTTCCGTTTATGGTCGGCTTATGCTAAAATGGGAGTATGGGTATTTTAGATAAGCTAAAGGGCAAACCGAAACAAGATAGTTTAATTGTGGCCCCTAGCCAGAGCGCTATGGCAGAGATGGCTCTAAATATGATTGCCGATGGCGTGATTATTATTGACCAGGATAATAAAATTCGCTTCATAAACCCGGCGGCCCTAACGATGACTGGGTGTTCCTCTGCGAGTGAAGCCCTAGGCATAGATTTTATCTCCCTGTTAAGATTTGAAAACGGAGAAGGGCTAGAAATTACTGATGACCAAAATCCATTGGTCGCGGCGGTCATAAAAAATGAATCTTTTTCGACTAGAGACCTTGTGTTAGTGACTATACAAAAGCAAAAAACGCCGGTCACGGTAATTTTAACTCCGGCAGGGCGTTCTGATAAGATAATTACCTTAAGAGACATAACAAAGGAGCTCGAAGAAGAGGGCGAGCAGACAGAGTTTATTTCGACGGCGTCTCACGAGATGAGAACGCCGGTCGCCTCGATTGAGGGGTATATAGGATTAGCACTAAACCCGGCGACGGCGACGATAGATGACCGCGCGAGACAATATTTAACAGAGGCGCATAACGCTTCGCAGCATCTCGGTAGATTATTCCAGGATTTGTTGGATGTAACGAAATTAGACGATAAACGGATGAAATTACAGCTACAGCCGGTAGAAATGACGGTGGCGGTGAAACAGTTGGCAGATGCGCAGGCTGCGGCGATGGGCGCGAAGAAGATACGATATAGTTTCGGGTCTGATGACGAGGCGGGTGATAGCAGAATAATGGTGGATCAACTGGTCTATGCGATGATTGACCTGGACTTTTTAAGAGAGATTATGGATAATCTGATTGAGAACGCTATAAAATACACGCCAGAGGGGGGCGCGATTTGGGTGAGCGTACGCGGGGACGGAGACAAAGTTCTAATAAATGTAACAGATACAGGAATGGGTATTGCGCCGGACGATTTGTCGCATATTTTCCAGAAGTTTTATCGGGTCGATAATTCGCAGACGAGGACTATTGGCGGGACTGGACTGGGGTTATATATCGTGAAAGAGCGCGTTGAGGCTATGGGCGGAAAAGTCTGGGCGGAAAGTGCCTTTGGCGAGGGTTCGACATTTTATGTAACTTTTCCGCGGATATCCGATGCTGAATATGAGAGGCAGAAACAAATTCAAGCCAATGTTCAAGCGATGCCGACTTCGGCACAGGTTCCTCCGGCAGTAAATTCAGCTGTTGGGGTGTCGGCGGTGGCGGGAGCTACGGTTCCGACTGCTCCGGTTACCTCGGCTGCTACGGTTACTCCAGCTGCGCCGGTTGCTCCGGCTGTTTCGGCCGCTCCTTCTGTCTCGAATGCTCCAGTTGTTTCGAATGCTCCAGTCGTATCGACTATTCCGGCTGCCCCTTCTATTTCGAATGCTCCGGCGCCGGCGATTCCGGTAGTGCAAAATGGGACTAGTCAAAACCCACAAATTGGTGTAAACTAGATTTAAGTTTAGGAGGAAATATGGCAAAAATTATGCTAGTTGAGGACGACAAAAGTCTGCGGGAGATTTATAGTATCCGTCTAGTTGCGGAGGGCTATGAAGTGATATCTGCCGGAGATGGAGAAGAAGCCCTTGCTATGGCGGTAAAAGAAAAACCTGATTTGATCGTTTCGGATGTGATGATGCCGAAAATTTCCGGTTTTGATATGCTAGATATTTTACGCTCTACGCCGGAAACAAAAGACATAAAGGTAATTATGATGACGGCACTAAGTTCCGAGGACCAGAGGCAGAGAGGGGAAAATCTCGGCGCAAACAGGTATCTTGTGAAGTCTCAGGTCGGAATTGAAGACGTTGTAAATGCGGTAAAAGAAGTACTTGATGAGGCGAACGGTGCAGGGGCTGAGGCTGCGTTGGCCAATGCGGTGCCGTCTGGTACTGAGCCTGTAGCTGCGCCATCTAGTGCGACGCCGTCTGGTACTGCGCCCGTAGTCGTGCCATCTACTGCTATGCCGGGAGCCGAGGCTGCTCAGCCAGTTAGTGCGCAACCGACGTCGGGTGGCTCAGTGAGTTTTCCGCCGGAATCGTAGTTGTTAGAATATGGACGGTTTAAGGATAAATAAATTCCTAGCGGAGAGAGCGGGTTTGTCGCGGAGAGAGGCGGATGACGCTATTGAGTCTGGTAGGGTCTTGGTCGATGATAAGCCGGCGAGGATAGGAGGAAGGGTGAATAGCGGCGATGTTGTTATGCTAGATGGGCGAGAAATCCCTTTTGAGACTAATTTTATTTATTTAGCGTTGAATAAACCTGTCGGGTACGTCTGTTCTAGGAAACGACAGGGAGAAACTCCGACGCTTTATGAATTGTTGCCAGAAAAGTATCATAATTTGAAAACTGTCGGACGGTTAGACAAAGATTCTTCAGGACTGATTTTACTAACAAATGACGGTGATTTTGCATTTCGGATGACACATCCGAAGTTTATTAAAGTTAAAGTTTATGAGGTTGAATTAAACAAAGATTTAGAGCCACTACATCAACAGGAGATATCAGATTTTGGCGTAATGCTAGACGATGGGGTTTCGAGGCTAATGCTTTCTAGGCTAGATGATGAGACCAGCGAAGGCACTTCCGAGCGACAAAAAAACGGCTCGAGGAGAAAGTGGCGAGTAGAGATGAGTGAAGGTCGGAATAGACAGATTAGGAGAACATTTAAAGCGTTGGGCTATAACGTAGAAAAATTACATAGGATAAAATTTGGCAATTATATGCTAAATGGGTTAAAATTAGGTAAATATGAGGAGGTAAAAAATGACCAAAAATAAGAAAATGATTATAATTGGCGCTATTGCTGGTGCTGTATTAGTAGTCGGGATAATTATTGCCGTTATATTGATTATTTCCGCTACAAAAGTTGATACTTCAGCGAATTTAGCGTTCCCTGACGCTTATGAGCCTGATAAAACTTATGAGGTTACATCTTCGGATGCGAAAATTGCGACTGGGGTGATAGAGGGCGAGCCGGGAAATAAAACTATTAAGGTACATTTTGGCGATTACGGCTCTGCGGAACTGACTTTTAAAGATGATAGCGGGGCGATGCATATTTATATTGCGGAATATAATAAGGGCGGTGAGCCGACGTTAAAAGTGAAGGCGGCGGAAGAGAGAAAAATCAATTAAGAAAACTATCAATAAAAGTTACCATACCACACCTCCTTTTTTCGAGACGAATGTGTATCTTTTTATTATACTACACTTTTCCTAAAATGTCAAGTTTAGCGGGCTACGCAGCGAACGGTAAGTCCGGCGGTTTTATGGTTATAGCTCATTTCGCCGTGTTCTACGTCAAAGCTAGCGGCGACTAGGTTTGCTACATCAGATGTCCAATAATCGGCCCATTCGTCTTGACCACCAACGATACCGTTGTAATAATAGTCGCCGGCAAGTGCAAAGGACAACGGAGACGATGATAGTAAATCTATTAGGCTCGTGTCTTGACCACCTTCGTGGAGATTATATACGTTCAAAAGATTTTCATAGTTAGAAAAGCGCGGTAATTGCCAGCCTTTCGGGCAGATACTAGTATCCGAATATTTTTCGGACATATAATATTTCCCTGCCCCGGCGGTAGCGGCATACCAGTTATAATAGTTGCCATAGTCTATATTATGAGAGCTATAGGAATGAGAAGTTTCAACTTCTTCCTCGGTAGGCTGGGTAGAGCCCCAACGCGGACCAGGGTTAGTCTGCGTATTATTATCAATATAGTAATCAGTGACGGTATCCGTATCGGCGGAAGTGAGCGTGCGCCCAGCAACTAGATTTAACCGTAGGTTCTATGTCATCCAGCATTTGCCGTCGGCGAGCTTGCGGACGGTATATGACGAGTTGTCCCTACTATCAATAAGCGTAGCCTCGGGGATATTGGCATTAACTTGGTCCGAGACCGAAAAGGCGGATGGTGTCGGGGTAGCGTGGCAGATTTCCGCGGTCATTTCCTGTAGATAGGTGATATCTGAGATTGTCGTAGGGTCGGCGGTATATTCCGGAATAATAGACCAGGTCTTCCCTTCGCGGATGACTTTATAGCCCATTGTATTATCTGTTTCAACGATTAGGTTTACCTTGTCGGTAGGTAAGTAATTTTCCACCTCGTAGCTAAGACTAGCAGAGAGCGAAGCACGATTGCTCGGTGTAAAATCATCCGTGATATCCTCCGCGGTAGTAGTAGCGACAAAAATAGATGGTAAAAACATAAAAATGAGAATCGGCGCGTATAATAAAAGGCATATACGCACAACATACTTACCCAAAATTAACGTTTTACCATCCATATTTTTGTATATTTTTAAAATATATGACCTTTTATGCTTTTATTATAGCACAGGCATTTTAAAAATGCTACAAAAAATCTCGTAAAATTACGAGATTTTTTGTCTAAGTTTTTAGAACTTAAAGAGGGAGAAAAGTTTGTCGAAGAAAGATTGATTTTCGGATTTTTCTTCTTTCTTTTCCTGTTTTACTACTGGTTTTTCGATTTTCGCAGTTTTTATCACGAATTGAACGGCTTCGACATTTTCATTTTCGGAAGAAACATAAGAGCCGATATTAGCCTCACCTTTTATGCTGCTGATTAAATTGTCGATTTTATCACTCACGGTTCTATCGAGATTAGCAGTTTCCCTACGGAAAGTGTTAGTTCCGTTGGAAAGTGTATTTATACCACTAGAAAGAGTGAGTGTGCCGTTCATGAGTTGTTGATAGCCGGTATTTACTGCCTTTACTCCGTTAGTGTATTCAGAAATGCCAGAATTAATTTGTTCGTAGCTTCCGACGATTTTATCAATGCCGGATTTAAGCTCGGCGAGTTTTGGCAAAAGAACCGTGTTTATCTTAGCGTTTATGGTTTGATTAAGCAGACCGTAATAAATTTCAGTAACATTTAGAATCGCCTGTGCTTTAATATCGCCAGCGACAAAATCATCTAGGCTAGCTGTAGTAGGAAGCAAGCCGCCCTGCTTTAGGATAGCCTCGATACTTGCGGAATAGTTAGCATAAGTTAAGTTGTCCTTTATCTCGGCGATTTTAGAAGCGAGGTCGGAATTATTTAATGCGGTTTGAACGGTTTTTAGTCCTTTATAAAATTCACCGGAACCGTTAGTAAGTGCGCTAGATTTTTCTGCGAGCTGATTTAGAGCCGAGGCAATTTGGCGGCTTCCAGAAACCAATTCCTTAGAACCGTTATCAAGGGTATTAGCGCCGTCATCTAGGCTAGCGATTGCATTTTGGAGTGCATGAACCTTAGCCTGCAGCTCGGAATCATCAACCTCGACATTTAGGTTGAGCGGAAGTGCGTTAATTGAGAGACCGTCGGTTTCAAAATCAGTTACGTTCGCGGTAATTTCATAATTTGCGCCTTTATTTGGCAAGGCGATATAAGTTAGTTTTTTCTTCTGCCCGGCATTTGCGATAGTAGCATCTTGAGATTTTATGTCGGTGACTTTATTGCTATCAAACTCGATAGAACTCTGCAGGGCGTAGTTTTTGTAAAAATCTGGGCCGTTGTACTTAGAGTTTTTAGTAACCTTAATCGTCATACGGAATTTACCAGTACTGCCTGCGATTTCCGAGGCGGATTTCTCGACACCGTCTAGATAATATTTTACCTCTACATTCCAGGGCAGCTGACTATCCGCTAGCTGACCATCGTAATAGATATTACCGTCTTCGGAAGATTTAATTGTAACTTTACCGTCTTGATTTTCGATGCTAGCTACAGGTGTCATATTATTAACATTGATATACTTACCAAAATCAATGATAATTTCATCAGGCTTAATATTATTAAATTTATTTACAACGTCGGTACTTTCGGTATTACCGCTACCGTTTAAATCTACATAGACGATTTCTTCCTTCGCAAAAGCCGAAATCGGGAACGAATTAACGAGTGTAGCTGCTGCTAGAATACTAAGCATTTTTCTCATTTTTTTCTCCTTTAATTATAATTTTATCGAATAGATATAATAGACCAGGTAGGATAAAGATGACTACGAGAAGGCTAAGTAGACCACCACGGCCAATCAGAGTGCCGAGCTGCGATAGAAGCTGATTTGACGAGACGATTCCCATCAAGAAGCCAACAATCGTCAGTACGCTACCGGAAACTAAGATTGACGAGGTAACATCCGATACGGTTTTTGCGATAGCTTTACGGCGGTCTAACGTTAGGCGATTTTCTTTATAACGGTCAGTAGAGAGAATAGCATAATCAACTGTAGCGCCGAGCTGGACAGAGGAAATAATCAGATAGGCAATATAGAAGATGACTTCACCGCTAAAGTATGGGATGGCGAGATTGATGAAGATGGCGGATTCGATAGCAAGAATAAGGATAATCGGAACGAGTAGAGATTTGAGCGAAATCGCCAAAACGATGAAAATGGCACCGATAGAAAGAATGTTTACCTTTACCATGTCCGAAGTCACCGTTTCTTTTAGATCATAGGTTGAAACACCGTTACCGGCAAGGCGATATTCGCCCGGATAATATTTTTCGCCAATTTCGCGAATCTTTTTGACAAGCGAGAAAGCCTCCTCGCCCTCATACGGAACATCAACGGAAAGAACCATACGACTATAATTATCGGAGTTTAACTTCTGATAAGTTTTTTCGTCGAGATAGGAGTTCGGAATTGTGTTACCGACATTGTCGACGTAGGAAAGGATATTTGTTACTTCGGGGAGTTCGTGCAACTCGTCGGACAATGCTTTTTCCTTTGAACGGTCGCCAGACTTTACAAGCAGGGCATACGTATCATTTTGTCCGAAAATATCTTCAGTAATCTTAGCGTCACGCCCGATACGGCTCTCTTCGGTAAAGAGTTTAGATGAGCCATAATAATATGAATTAGCGTGCGAAGCGAGAAAAGCCGGAAGAAGAATAATGATAAAGGCGGCGCAGAGCGGAACCGTAATCCTAGAAACCGTCTTGCCAAATTTCTTAAAGCTAGGGACAAAGCTCCGATGACGCGTTTTCTGCATAAGTTTATGCATAGCGAGGATAAACGCCGGCATAAAGATAAAGGTAGTAATTAGGGAAATCGCCACGCCCTTTGCGAGAGACAGGCCGAGGTCCGGACCAATCTTAAAGCGCATCATCACCATAGCCAAGAAGCCGATGACAGTAGTAAGGCCGGAGGAAGCGATAGACGAGGTTGATTTTGTCAGAGCATTAACCATAGCCTTCTTCGGGTTTTTCTCTTTCTTTAGCTCCTCCTCGAATCGATGAATTAAGAATACGGAATAGTCGAGAGAAACGGCGAGCTGAAGAACGTTGCCGGCAGCATTGGTGACGAAGGAAACCTCGCCAAAGATAAGGTCTGTGCCGGAGTTAATTGCGATAGCGATACCAAGTCCAGCAAGGACAACAAGCGGTTCTATCCAAGAATTTGTCGAGATGAGCAGAATAAGAAATACGAAGACGACGGCGGCGACAACAATAATCGAGACCTCGGAAAGCGTCTTTGTCCGCGCGTCCGCCATATTAACGATACCGCCGGAAACTGCATTTTCTTCCCCAACTAAATTACGAATCTCTTCAACTACCTCGACATCCTTTTCCTCTTCAACGGTGAGCGAGAAAAGCGCGTTATTGTCTTTATAATAATTTTCTACAGTCCTCTGATCGGACATCTTTAGCGGGACGGTAATATCGACAGAGTCATCTAGCCACGTAACATTTTCTACGCCATCAATCCGAGAAAGTTGCTCCTTATATTCTAGGGCTTTCGGAATAGAAACGTCTTTTATTAAAACGCGCGCGTTCGGAATGCCCTCGGAAAACTCATTCTCCATGGTAGTAATAGCTTGAGTAGAGGGGGCGTCATCGGGTAGATAATCGTTAATGTCGTAGTTGACTTGGATAAGTTGCTTCATTAGTAGACCTAAAGCGGTCAGCAAAAGAAAAACCGCGATAATCAGTTTGCTATGCCTGATAATGAACTCATAAAATCTACGTAACATCTTGCGTTTTTAACCTTATTCTTTCTATTATAGCACAAAAAACTTAAAAATGCAATAGCTACACCATATTTAAGCATTAACGGAATCTTTACCGCTACTCTGTATCGGTAGTTTCTTCTAGGGCCGAAAGAAGAGAATCTTCGACGTTAGTGCGTTTCTTTTTCTTCGGGGCTTCGGCGAGTTCGATATCTAGCTCAAAACCGGTAAGCTTCGAAGCGAGACGGACGTTCTGACCTTGACGACCGATAGCGATAGACTGCTGATCTTCGGAAACATAGACTTTGGCGTGCTTACCGTTAATTTCAACCTTGGTAATTTCTGCTGGGGAGAGTGCCTCGCGGATATATTCGGAGGAGTTATCGCTCCAGTTAATAATGTCGATTTTTTCACGATCGCCAATTTCATTCATGACGGCTTGGACGCGAACACCGCGACCACCAACAAAGGTGCCGACTGGGTCGATACCAGGGACAGTAGAAGTAACGGCGATTTTTGTACGTTTGCCAGCCTCGCGAGCGATAGCTTTTATCTCTACGGTGCCGTTTTCGATTTCCGGAACTTCTTGACGGAAGAGCTCTTCAATGAAATCAGCGGAGCCACGAGTAAGAATGAGCTGCGCACCGCGATCGTTGCGCTCAATTTCTTTAATCATAACTTTAATACGAGAACCGACGGTGTAGAATTCGCCGTCAATCTGTTCAGATTTTGGCATGATACCATTTGCCATGCCAAGGTCAATGCGAACAATTTTCGGTTCAACACGAGTAACGAGGCCGGTAGCGATGGTGCCGACTTTATCCTCAAAGGCGGCGAGTACAGCATCACGTTCGGCTTCACGGAGACGCTGGACAACGACCTGTTTCGCAGTCATACTAGCAACGCGACCGAAGCTCTTTACCTCTTGAACTTCTTCTACGGTTTCGCCAACTTTCTTGCCACCAGCTTCAGATTCCGGAATTTCGGTAGCCGGGTTATAGGCAAGCCCATCTTCAATAACTTCACGAGTGATATAAACTTTAGCTTCGCCAGTCTGAGTGTTTAACTCGGCGCGGACGTTCATGTCGCGGTCGCCGTTATCCCGACGCCAAGCAGCGGCGATAGCAGTTTCAATTACATCGAGAACAACTTCTTCTGGTAAATCTTTTTCCTCAGCAATAATTTTTACCATTGTCGACATTTGTTGTAAATCTAGTTCTTCCATAGGTTCCTTTCTGTTAATTTCTTAGCGCGTTATGGTATTTTATGTCTTATGTTTGTACCTTGCGCCTGATATTAAATTTGCCGGCCCTGATGGGTCGGCTATGTTCTTATTATAGTGCAGATTTATTAATTTTGCAAGAGTTTTGACAGACGTTCTTTTAAACTGTCGCCCTCGGGAATACCGTCAAGAGTATCAACACCAACGCGCAGCAAACCGAAAGCCGTGATAAATGAGTGGTCAAGGTGAGTTTCGGTCCGGTTTATAATTCCGGGGATGTCCGTAGCTTCGACGAGGTGGATTACTGGGCGACGAGAAAACGGCAAATCTTTGTACCAATCTGAGGTGGCCAACTCTTCCTGCAGTTCTAGAAGCCCAGCGCCGCCGCCACAAAGCAAAACTTTATTCGGAAACACTTCCATAATCGGGAAATCATCAAGCGCGAGCTGGACACCAGAAGTCCAGACGACGAGATTTTTTTCGATGGCGTGTTCTAATTTTTCCGCGGTTTTACCTTTAGCGGTTTCGGGATGAAGTTTTAATTTTTCGGCGGTAACGTAATCAACACCAAGGGTGTTAGCAATCTGATGTGTAAAGCTGCGGCCACCAATACTAAACATCTTTGTTCCCTCTACGCCACCATCATCGACAATAGCGATATCAGTAGTGCCACCACCAATATCCATGACAATAGCGGAAAGATTACTATCCAAATCGTCACCGAGACAGGCGCGACAGACGGCGAACGGCTCCACTGCGACAGCGAGCAGGTCGAGAGAAAGCTCGGCACAGACCTTTTCAATAGCGGAAATATGGACGAGCGGGGCGAAGGCGGTGTAAAATTGAATCGTGAGCTCTGTCCCCTTAAAGCCAATGGGGTTGCTAATTTTATAACCGTCAATGGATAGGCTAACGATGGCGGAATTAATCAAACGGACTTCGATGTCTGGATTATTTGTCTCGAGAGCGACTTCTTTTCTCGCCTGTTCGCCGGCTTTTTCCTGTACGCGCTTAATGATTAAGTTCATTTCCTGTTCGGATAGGGGTTTATTGCCGTTTTTTCGGCGATAGTGGACGGTAGAAGTATTGCCTTTAATCAATTCCCCGGCAATACCGACGACGGTTAGTTTAGAACGAACGCCGGCCTGTTTCTCGGCCTGAGTGAGCGCCTTTTCGCAAACATCGGCAACGGCGCTAATATCAGCAATCGCGCCGGCGTACATATTCGTGCCGTGCTGACGCGCGCGGCCAACGCCGATAACGTCGAGTTTGCCGTCCTTTTTCTGCCTAGCGATAATAGCTTTTACGAATTCTGTACCAATGTCAAGCGCGAGCAAAATATCGTCCGAAGTTTCTAGCGGAGCCTTCTTTTCGGTGCCTTTTTCGGTATTTTTTGCGACATTTGGCTGGGACTTTAGGGATTTTGTGGCTAATTTTGCGCGTTTAATGATGCTCATAGTTAGATTATAACATAATTGAGGATTGTTGCGCTATAGTTTTGACGTTTCTGGAATATCGGAGATAGAGATTTGACTAGCAGGCTACTAGATATGTAATAAAAGATAAAATAATGCTGCAACTACGACAGTAGCAACGGCCAGTCCGATAATAATGTCCAGCACCTGACTACGGGCCTGCCTTTTTACGGAGGTATCGTCGATTTTTTGAGATTTTATAGTGGATTGTGTCGTGATGACAATGAGTGACACTATGTACACTATGGTAGGAAGGATAATTCCGACAGCAGATTACATGCTCGTAACCGCCCCTCCGCCAGAGGTAGAAGAGGTTGTAACGATGGAGGGTATCATAACACCTATAACTATAAGATAAATAACAGTAGCTGCGATAACTGAACTTTTTGGATTTGGTTGGTTTTCTTTTTCGTTATCCATATAGGAGTTATTATAACAAAGTTTATTCCTTTTTTCAAACAAGACGAAAGACCACGTTTATTCGTGGTCTTATCGTATAATTTGGCACCTTGCTAGTTTCCCGCACTTGCAGTATAATCGCCGCTTCTGGGCTTGACTTCTGTGTTCGGAATGGGAACAGGTATCTCCCCAGCGCTATGGGCACCAATCACGGTAATCAAGGTTACTTAATTATCGGACATTGATGTCCATCTGTTCGTATTATACTACGCCAAACTATTTTTGTCTAGTGAAATTCGGACAATCTATAGTTCGACAAAGAAATCGTAAACGAATCGAGCATCCATTGCTAGCTACGTTAAGTACATAAAAAGGCGATGAGTCTATTAGTACGCTTCGGCTCCATATGTTGCCATACTTCCACCTTGCGCCTATCAACCAGATCTTCTTTCTGGGACTTCAATAGGGAATTCTTATCTTGGAGTGGGCTTCGCGCTTAATATGCTTTCAGCGCTTATCTCTTCCGAACATAGCTACTCGGCAATGCAGCAGGTGGCCACAACCGATACACTAGAGGTTCG
>JAFRFM010000021.1 GCA_017434345.1 Candidatus Saccharimonadota bacterium | reverse complement strand
CTATTAACCGTGTGTGCCGAAGCTCGGCGCACAGCAAGCTCGCCCCGTAAAGACGGGCGCGAGCGAAGCGGGGTTAATAGGGGGTGCTACCTGCGCTTCCCGCAGTCGCCCTTGCTTTTTAAACTATTTTATGCCATACTAAGAGTATGTTTGTCGATACCGCAAAAGTCGAACTCCACGCCGGTAAAGGCGGCGACGGCGCCGTCTCTTTTCGCCATGAGATTTACATCCCGAAAGGCGGCCCAGACGGTGGCGACGGCGGCCGCGGCGGCTCAATTATCTTTAAAGCAGATAAAGACACGAATACTCTCCTAGATTTCCGTTTTAACCCGATTTTGCGTGCCGAAAATGGCAAAAACGGCTCTGGACAACGCTCTGCCGGCCACTCTGGCAAAGATTTAATCGTTGAAGTCCCAATCGGCACTATGATTTACCGTCTCGCAAACCAAGCCGAAAACGCAAACCAAGCCGAAAACGCAAGTCAGCAAACCTCCGACCGTATTCTCCTTGCCGACCTCACTCACGACCAAGAAACCGCAGTTATCGCTAAAGGTGGTGACGGCGGCTTCGGTAATGCGCACTTTAAATCATCTGTCCGCCAGACCCCACGCATCGCCGAAGTTGGCGAGCCCGGCGAAGAGTTTATCGCCGAGCTAGAGTTGAAACTTCTCGCCGACATCGGGCTTGTCGGCCTGCCGAATGCCGGAAAGTCGACTTTTCTCTCTGTTGTTTCTAATGCGAAGCCCGAAATCGCCGATTATCCCTTTACTACTATCACCCCGAACCTCGGCGTCGCCACTATTGATAGTCAGGATTTGCTGATTGCTGACATCCCTGGCCTAATCGAAGGCGCCTCTGAAGGAAAAGGTCTAGGCCATGCCTTTTTGCGCCATGTTGACCGTACGGCAGTCCTGCTACATCTAATCGATGTCTATAACGACAATGCGGGAGAGGCTTATCAAACCATCCGTACTGAATTGGAAAAATATTCAGATTTAAAAAATCGCCCAGAAATCGTCGCCCTAACAAAAACCGAAGGATTAGATAGAGAAATTATCGATATGCAGACCGCTTCTATCTAGGAGAAAAACCCTGACGCTAAGGTCTTTGCTATTTCTTCTATGGCGCATACCGGCCTAGATGAATTATTGCGCGAATTAAAAAATACTATTTCCGAAACAAAGTCCGCTAATTCCGATAACCAGTCTCTGAATGAAACGTCTCCCACGACCAACTCTACCCCTGAGGATTTACCGGTCATCTCGCTTAATCCGAAAATCTTAAAAGACGCTTGGCGTGTCGAGAAAAAAGACGACGAATTCTATGTCTATGGCGAAAAAATCGAGAAATTCGCTCGTCGCACCGACCTCGCGAACTACGCCTCGGTTAATCGCCTGCGTGATATCATGAAAAAAATGGGCATTCGTGGCGAATTAACCTCTCTAGGCGCTGAGCCGGAATCTATTATCTCTATCTCCGGTAAAGAATTCACCCTCGTAGAAGAAGACTGGTCGGATTGATAGCTTGTTAAAAAACTAGATTTGCGCTATACTAATACTAGTAGCGTTAGGATAGTATCACGAAGGGGGCGTTTTCATGGATGGATTAACTATCAGACAACTAAAGGACACTAAAATAGTTATTGATTTCGGACGCTTCATTAGGAAAGTGGACGCACATCTCGCGACGCGCGAAGACTATGATTTACCCCTCGGGGTGTTCTATGATGGTCGCGGCGGTTCTACTACCGAGATTCCGGTCCATGGTCATGAGTTAGTCATCGAGGCTTATCGTCTCTATGGAGTTAGCCCTACCGGGCAAGCGTTTATTCAGTGTAATGACGATGTTGCTAGCTGCCTCTATGTAGGCATTCCTCTGGAACACGCGCTCGTGTTGAACTACACTACCGGCGTCTGGCGATTTGAGCATGAGTTTAAATGTGTACTCGGTTGGAAGCAGATTGTGGACGGCTATCAGCCAGCACTTACTCCTGAAATATGGCGACTCGCCGCCTAAAATGAAATCAATAACACCTAACGTACCTTAGCGCCGCAACCGCGGCGCTTTTTATGGCAAAAAGGGTAGCTCGATTGTTCGAGCTACCCGCTGAAGCGCGCCCACCCTTGGGGCACATTGTTTTGTTTTAATCCGCTTTTTGTTTTTAATGTAGTCTCCACACTCCACTAATTTTAAGTGGAACCCCTGTGAAGCGTTTCAGCTTACTTTTATTGTAAATTACCTTAAGCTTCTTGTCAAGAGGTAAAACGTACTTTTTCGCTTATGCTTGCAAAAATCTTTAAACTGTCTCATAATATCTTTATGGTCAGATTTACGATTATCACTTTATTTGAAGACGCTCTTCGTCCTTATCTTGAGACTTCTATGCTGTGGAAGGCTAAAGAGAAGGGAATTGTGACCTATGATTTTGTGAATTTGCGCGACTTCGGGCTCGGTCCGCATAAATCCGTTGATGATACGCCTTATGGCGGCGGTGACGGTATGCTTTTACGTTGTGAACCAGTTTATGCTGCTATTGAATTTGTCAAGGCGACCAGCCCTGACGCTGAGGTCATCCTGCCTACCCCCGTCGGCCAAATCTGGACGCAGGCTCTCGCCCGCCAATTCGCCGGCATCTCCACTCCCGACTATTCCACCGACAGTATCCACAACGCTATCACCAAGAATGTCATCATGAAGGGGCAAAACGAAAGTACTTTCGTTTTACCCTCACAAGAAGACAGGCATTACGTAATCCTGTGTCCGCATTACGAAGGCTACGACGAGCGCATCTTGAAAATCGTAGATTACAAGATTTCCCTCGGCAACTACATCTTGACAGGTGGCGAACTTCCTGCTCTAATTATCATTGACAGCATCAACAGATTATTACCTGGTGTTTTAGGCGGAGATACTTCCGCGGATATTGAAAGTTTTTCAAACCCTTCTGCGGATAATATTGAATTTCCGCAATATACTAAGCCCTACGATTTTCGTGGCGATAAAGTCCCGGACATTTTACTTTCCGGAAATCACGGCGAAATCGCCAAATGGCGTAAGGAACACACAAAAACCACAAAATCATGCTAAAATATACGTATGACTGATACTCTAGACCTGTATGCCGATGTTTCTAGCTTGCCCTATGTTGGTCCCCGAACCACGAAATCTCTAAACAGAGCCGGAATTTTCACCATCCGCGACCTTTTTTACTATTTCCCCCGTTCTTACGAGGAATATCAGGCCCCGACTAATATCGCCGATTTGACCCCTGGTAAAGTAACGATTCACGGCCGAGTTGTTAGCACTAGTAATCGCACCGCGCGCTCGCGGCATCTTAATATTACCGAGGCAATAATCTCCGACGGAACCGATAGCATTCGCGCCGTTTGGTTTAATCAGCCTTATCGGGTAAAACAGCTAGAGGATAATAATCGCGAATTTATTTTTAGCGGTAATTACGAATTCAAAAATGGCCGTTATCAGCTTACGGCCCCTACAGTAAAAGTTGCCCAAAGCGCAAAAGCGGCTAAAAACACCAAAACCGCAAAAACCGCTCAAATCACCCAGCCCGCAAAAACTCCTACCGCAATCCATAACAATCCCTCAAAGAACCCAGACGAGTCCCAAATCACCGAATCTGTCTATTCTGCAAAATCCGGCCTAAAACCCGCCGATTTTCGTAAATTATTCAACCATCTCCGTCCTGAATTTGCAAAAATACCGGATTTATTGCCTATGACAGAGGGAAAACCAAATTTTGTCAAGAAAAATGCCCGTCGCTCGGCGCTCTTCGCGACGCATTTCGCCGAAGATGAAAAGGAAATCGAAACCGCTAGAAAATACCTCGCCTACGAGGAGCTTTTTGAACTTATTCTCGCCGCCGAATTAAACAAAAAAGAAGCTCATAAACTAAAAGCCACCCCTATTAAATACGACGACAGCGCTATGCACGAGCTAATTAATTCTCTGCCTTTTGAACTAACTAAGGACCAAAAAACCGCCGCCTGGGAGATTATTCAAGATCTAGGTAAAAAATCGCCGATGAACCGCCTTTTACAGGGAGATGTTGGTTCCGGTAAGACTATCGTGGCTGCCATCGCCGCCTATCAAGCCGCAAAAAATGGGCTCCAGACCGCTATTTTGGCCCCTACCGCCGTCCTTGCTACCCAACATGCCGAAAGTCTGCAACGTATTCTCGCCCCGCTCGGCGTTAGTATCGGCCTACTTATCGGTTCTACGAAGCAAAAAAACATTCTAAAACAGCAGTTAGCACAGGGAAATATCGACCTAATCATCGGTACACACGCCATTATTACCGACGATACTCAGTTTAAAAATCTTGGGCTCTGTATCATTGATGAGCAGCACCGCTTCGGTGTTAATCAGCGTCAGAAGCTCCTGCTTAAATCTCCGGACGGCCTCGCTCCGCACCTTCTCTCTATGACCGCCACCCCTATTCCGCGCTCCCTACAACTCACCGTTTTTGGTGACCTCGATGTTTCCATCATCAAAGAAATGCCAAAAGGCCGCCAACCTATCGAGACCAAAGTACTCTCTGATTTGCATATGCGCGAGAGCCTCTATCCGAGAATTCGCGAAGAATTGAAAAATGGCCGGCAAGTCTATTGGATTTGCAAAACTATTGAAGATAGTCCTACACAGGAAACAATTTCCGTGAAAAAGCAAGCGGAAAAGCTAGAAACTATTTTCGTAAAAAATCGGGTTGCGTTTCTGCACGGTCGTATGAAACCAGCCGAAAAAGATAAGGTCATGGAAGATTTCGCTAATCATAAAATAGATATTCTGGTCTCTACTACCGTAGTCGAGGTCGGTGTCGATGTGCCGAATTCTACCGTTATGGTTATCATGGACGCAGAGAATTACGGCCTAGCCCAGCTCCACCAGCTCCGCGGTCGCGTCGGACGCGGTAAATATCAGAGCTACTGCTATCTGATTATTACCGGTGAAAATAAACCTACTCGCCGCCTGCGCGAGCTAGAGAAATCTACCGACGGGTTTCATCTCGCCGAAGTTGATTTAAAAATTCGTGGCCCAGGCGAAATCTACGGTAATATTCAACACGGCATGCTCGACCTCAGAGTGGCGAACCTCTCCGACACCGATTTGATCGCCGCCGCTCGTCGCCATGTCAAAGTGCTTGCAAAAGACCCGGAAATTATGTTAAAATATAAAGAATTAGAACATAATATTCAAAGATACCAACAACTAACTACCCTAAACTAAAAGATTAAAAATGTATTCAACCGTCGGAATTCTCAAAAATTCAAAACAATCTGGCAAATTAGTCGGCACTCACCAGAAACTGGACCGCATTGCTAGGAACCAACTTGCGAAGTTTATGCCAAGAGGTGCTTACTTTCCGAATGCTAAAGAGATTTTGCATTTCGAAGGCAATCGCGGACCGGACGGTCTAAAATGGAAAAGCCCTGGCGAAGACGAGCCAATGCACTTCATTATCCCTGACCATGACGACGGTGTCCTCATCCGCTGTATTTTGGACCATCAGTATAATCTCAAACGCGCACTAAAAAATGACAATCGAGTTCGCGCGGCATTCGAAGCTGCCTGGCTCGCGCACGCTATTACCGACGGTCTTACCCCTGCACACCATTTTCCCTATCAGGAGTCAATCTCCGAGCTAATGACCGACGATAAAGATTACATCAAGATTTTCGGACGACCAGTAAAAGGCATTATGCGTGGGGACAATATTGCCGAAACCGCGAAAAATAACTGGCTCTACTGGGGCACGCAGGGTTATATGACTAAGCATATCGGTTTTGAATACGGTGTAGCACTCGTAGCCGCCTCCCAACCCGGACGTCGTATCGCTCCGAAAATCGACAAAAAAGAACTCAAGGATTTTGATTTAAAAACCGAGTTCTATAAGTCGCTAGAAAAAGTCCATAACTTAGATATGTATAATCGTTTTCGTCATAAGGGCTGGAACAGCGACCTCGCAACCGATTCAGTCAGGGTCCTACTCCCGGAGATTATTCGTATGATTATCCTCGCCTGGTATTCCGCCATTCCAGAAAACAGCTCGAAGCCTTCAAGATCTTTAAAACCCGCTAAAGGCAGAAAATCATGAGAATCACCTCCGGCGAATTCCGTGGCCGTCCTATAAAAACGCCGAATTCCGATAAAACTCACCCTATGGGCGACAGGGAACGGCTAGCCCTTTTCAATCGTCTTGACAGTCATCTTGGTGGCCGCCATCCCGATAGTGATAGTAAGCTCAAAGGCGCCAAAGTCCTCGACCTCTATGCTGGTTCCGGCGCGCTCGGGTTTGAGGCACTCTCTCGTGGCGCAGGCTCCGTCGTTTTTGTTGAGCAAGAAAAAATGGCAATTGCTGCCATCTCTTTTAATTGTAGCACATTTTCCATAGAAAATCAAGTAAAAATCATTCCCACCCATGTAAAAAAATATCTTAAAACCGCGCCAGACACCCCCTTTGATATCATTTTCTGTGACCCGCCCTATGATAATTTTCACCCCGAAGATTTTGCGAATGTCGCAAATTTCCTCAGCCCCAGCGGCTTCTTTGTCCTCTCGTACCCGGAGCAAAAAGTAGGACAGAAACCAGAGCGGGACCCGGAGCAAAAAGCACCAAAAATAACAGGCCTCACCTTGCTCTCTTCTAAATCCTACGCCCGCGCGCATATTTCTATCTATAGCGTCTAGTAAACAAAAAAACGCGCACAAAACGCGAAATCTGGTGCCCGGAACAGGATTTGAACCTGCACGCCTTGCGGCACATGCTCCTAAGGCAAGCGTGTCTACCAATTCCACCATCCGGGCGTAATCTAATTGTATCATAAGATTTTGTCACAATCAACCCAAACATCCAAAAAATATACTTCCTTTTTTGTAAAATATATGTTATAATAAAACAAATTAGAAAATAATAATTTATTTTTTGGGAGTTTTATGGAAAATAACACTAATAATAATTCTGGTGTCGCCGAACCAAACCAAGTACCAAATCCGGTATCAAACCAGGAGCCTAACTCGGCGCCAATTCCAGAGCCTACACCAACCCCAGAGCCAGTGCCGACAGTAGAACCAGTCGCCGCCCCAGCTCCAGAACCAAATCTCTACGGTCAGCCAAACTCAAAGGCATCGAGTATTAAATTTGCCCTCGTTACTGCTCTTGTCGCAATCGTAGTTTTAGGTATTGCCGTCTGGGCAATCGTATTCTTCGTCAGCGGTCGTAATCAGAAAACTAATATTGCGCGCACCGGCCAAACTGAAGCCGGTCAAACTGAAACTGCACAAACCGAAATCGCACAAACTGAAACCAATCAATCTAACGCTAACAATCAAGAGGACAGAAGTAGTGCCGAAATCGTCGCCGTTACCGATATCGAAGATGCGACTCAGACTACCGACGGCGTCAGTACTTCTGAACCGGCAAAAGACATCGCGCAAGATGGCAGCCAGACAACTAACAACAGCGCAACACAGTCTCAGGCTCAGCCTAACATCCCAAAAACCGGCCCAGAAGACATTCTTCCATTCGCTCTAATCGCAGGTATGTTTATTACGTATCTCGGCTCTAAGAGCCTCGTCAAGAAAGCCGCCTAAAGGCTCCGCTTAATTCTTGTCTTTTAGCTCCGCAAACTTCTCCGCCATCGTCGGGTTACCGCGAGTTAGCCTTTTAATCGTTAAGTCTCCCGCCTTGTCGTTCGCAAGCCGTAGGTTATTTTCCGAACTCAGTAGCGCCTCTTTCGTCTTTTGTAGATGTGAAATCGTCTTATCAATTTCATCTATCGCCGTTTTAAACTTTTTGCTCGCTAATTCGTAATTTCTGGAAAAATTAGCTTTAAACTTCTCCATATTCTCTTCAAAATTCGTAATATCAATGTTTTGTTCGCGCATAACCGCAAGCTCTGTCTTATATTCCATCGAATTTAGCGCTGCATTACGCAGTAGAGTAATCATCGGGATGAAAAACTGCGGCCTAATTACATACATCTTCGGAAAACGGTGCGATACATCTACAATCCCAGAATTATATAGCTCGCTATCCGCCTCAAGCAGGGACACCAAGACGGCATACTCGCACTTTTTCTCCCGCCTATCTTTATCTAATTCTTTCAAAAAATCCTCATTTTTATGTTTAGTCGCAGTGGTTTCGTTCTCGTTTTTCATTTCGAACATAATTGAAATAATTTCTACACCATTTTCATCTGTCTCGCGAAAAATATAGTCACCCTTACTCCTTGTCGCGGAAATTTCGTTGTCTTTTTCGAAGTATGCGTTCTGAAAACCGGTCGCCCTTAGCTTATTAAACTCCGTTTCACAATGTTGTTCAAGGGTTTCTCCCACCATTTTCGTGCTTAGTCGCGACTTTAAATCCTGCAATTGACTAATTTTTTCGTCTTTTAGTTGCAGCGCGCCTTCATATTTCTCGCGCATCGCCTGCTCCTGCAGACGATTTTCCTGATCTTTTACGCGTAAATCCGCCTCGAATTTATCACGTTCCTGTTTAATCGGCGCTACCGCCTTAGAAATCGCCAATTCCTGCTCTGTTTTTAGCTGTTTTATTTCGCTGTTATATTTTTCTTTAGCGAGTTCTAATTCGCTCGCGCTTTTCTCTTCCGCACGTTCCAAGTCAATTGTATATTTTTCTTCTATCTGTCTTATTTTTTCTTCAACTTCCTTTTCGAATTCGTGATTTTTTACTTGCATCAAAATCGCCGCATAATTCGACTCATCAACCTTAAAGGTCTTTCCACAATTCGGGCATTTTATCTCATTCATGATTGTATTATACCACGCCACGAGCAAAGGTGAATTTTAAAAACCTTTTACCGGGCTCTGCGCCGAACAAGGGCGAATTTTAAAAACCTTTTGCCGGGCTCTGCGCCGAAGCTCGGCGCAGGCTCAGGGTATCGCCCCTGTGAAGACAGGGGCGATACGCCTGACCGCCGGCAAAAGGTTTTTAAAATTCGCCTTTGTTTAAGGCACAAAAACACGGCGAAAAAATCTCTTGCAATAAACCATGAGCTTTGCTATAATTATTTTTAGTTAAGGTTAATAAAAAGGGTGGTCAAGTGAACAAAATCGCCAAATATCTCAATCAACATCTAGTCGGCAATGTTTTTGACCGTCCAGAAATTCTATCAGCTTATGCTACCGACCGCTCTATTGTAAAAATCGAGCCAAAAATGGTCGTCGTTCCGGAAAATACTAATGATGTTCGCCGTATCGTCCGTTTTGTTAATCAGCTCGCTACGAAAAATGTTAAATTAGAGATTGCAGTTCGCGGTTCCGGGTTGGATAAAACCGGCGCCGACCTCGGCCCAGACCTTCTCGTTTCAATGGAACATATGAACCATATCCAGGAGATTGACGAGCGCTCGCGCCTAATCCGTGTTCAGGCTGGTGCCACGCTCGGCGATATTAATGACGCGCTTAGCCTTGTCGGCCTAACTTTGCCTATCTCTGCCGACCCTCGCGAAACTATCGGCTCGTTGATTTCCAACTTTTCCTCCGAAGCATATTATTATACGGACTGTCTCGAAGCCGTTATTTCTACCGGTGACGTAATTCAGACTAGCCGTTTTTCTCGTCGCGGACTAAATCGTAAAGAGGGCCTTACCTCTACCGAAGGCACTATTTATCGCGATTTACACGGTCTTATCGAGGATAATGTCGACATCGTCTCT
>JAFRFM010000020.1 GCA_017434345.1 Candidatus Saccharimonadota bacterium | reverse complement strand
ACTACCATAATTGAGCCGGCCCAGCACATAATGTCGAAAAATAATGTTGAAGTCATATATAAATTATATCAGAATTTTATAAAAAGGTTAAAATAAGTTTTAGTCTGCTGTAAAAATCCGTCTAGAACCTCCAGGCGGATTTTCTACGGAAGAGTTGCAGATTATTTTCGGTATCAATAAGCTCGTATTTTTCGTCAAGTGTGTCGGAGATGTTATTATTTATACCGTCGGTGATAATCCATTGAGCGTCGCCAGTAGAGAAGATATCTTTGATTTCCTGCCTTACTCCATCATTAAACTGCGCATGCCACTCTTGGATAACGAAATACTTATATTTCGGGTGAAGCCCGCTACGGAGATATAAATCTTTTAGTTCGTTCCCGCCATAGGCGACAAAACTATTACGCTCCTCCTCCGGAATTTGGGCGACTAGTCGGTCATAAGGGCGATGATCGCCTATAGCGTGTACCGAACTATACGTATCAGAAATTATTCTAGTACAGATTATAGTTTGATTATAGAGAAATAGCATAAATATCACGACGGCGCCAGTATAGATAAATCTATAGCCGCGATCTTTTATGTCTATAAAAGTAAGTTCGTTGACAAATAAGATGGCCTGCCCGGTAACAATCATACCGTATTGCGGATATAGGGCGCCGAAAGCATATAGAGCTAGCTCGATTATCCCGGTTGCGATACAGTAGGTGCCGTATTGATATTTCTTTCTCGCAATAGCAAAGATGGCAACGGCAAAGATACAGAAAACTGGCGAATACCACACGACAAAATTTATAAAATCGTGACGAGAAGCGTTAAAAATCCAGCTAGGCATGTTTAGCGCATAGGAAATATTATAGCCTAGAATACCGAAAATCAAATCCCCGAAAGCACCGTTTATGGTAAAATAAAGCACAAACGGCAAACAAATTACCGTGATGCCGGCAAGTCCCATTAGGATATTTTGTCTAAGGTTTTTATATAACTTATTCTTAATTAGGTAAATCATAATGACGAGGATACCGACTGCGACTGGGAGGCAGTTAGTTATCTGAGTCATAAGACAAATGCCGATTGTGACGCCATAGAGGAAGGCATATTTCGGTTCGTGCGGAGACGGCTTTTTAAGGTTTAGCAAGTAGCGTACTTGGAAATAAGTACTCCAGAGCACAAAGGGGAGACAGTATTCCTCGGACATATTGCCTTCGCTATATCCTAGAGAGAGAAAGAGAAGGAAAGCGAAGGCGCAAAAGAATTGAAAAATCTTTTTATCGCTGGCGAGCGAAGCAATTTTCATAACGCCGAGCAAGGAGATAGTTAGGGCAATCGTCTGAAAAATGACAAGCCAAGTTTTGCCAAAACCGTTAAGGAAGAAAAGGATAGGGCCTTTATGGTCGAAAATATCTCGATATGGCACCATGCCGTTAGAAAGCCACTCGTGACCAATAGTTTGGAACTGAGCGGAGTCGCCGCCATAATTAGTAGAATATAGCGGAGAAGTACTACGGGAAAATAGAAAAACGAAGATAAATGCTACTACCGCGAGAAATAAAATCGTAAATAGTAATCCAATTTTCTTTTTATCTAACTTTTTCATATACTCATTATAACAGATTATTGGAACCGTGCCTGATTATTGTCAGGCTAGGATTATAATCATCACATAGGTCAAACTATTTACGCCCCTGAAGCGTTTAAGGTTGGAGATGTTTTATCTATATAATACAGCTGAAGTAGAGTTCCCAAAAGGTTAAGTATCCTGGAAACTGAGACAGGTCCAGGGTGCAAAAGCGAGTTTGCAAAACTCCTGAAGTCAGAACTGAAATGGGGTGAAGATAAAACTCGCAGGATTAAAAATGTTCCGAAGATGAATGCTTCGCATTCCCTCCGGCTGCCCCAATCAGTTTACGCTAGTTAGCAAAGCGAAAGAACCGAGTTGTTGATTAAGGATTATGCGGGTAAACACACGTCTCGGTTAAGAAATAGGGGTGTTGTAGCATCGTATGTTAAAAAATATCTACGTAGGGATGGTTATATACCTAAAAACCTGGCGATTTAGTGCAAATGGACGGCGTAATTACTTATTGCTATAGAAGAAGAGTTTATATATTAAATGCTATCGACTATGTATCTGAAAGAGCTATTTCTATTATTTTGCCGAGTAATAAATCATGTTACACGGCGGAAGTATTGAAAGCAATTGATAAGCTATTCGGATTTAAGGTTAAGAACGATTCAACCGTACTATGCAAGAGGAATGGCTAGCGGATCCAGATATCCAAGTATTAATTAGAGAAGACAGAAATAAAGCCCAGGAAGAATTACAAAAATATATAGATTGGCATAACAACAAACGTCCACACCAATCCATAAACTACATGACGCCAAATGAATATGTGTCATACTTTAATACAAGAGGAGACCTTAAAAATCCCAAATGTCTTGAACCAGTACAATATAGTTGAAGCTTTCAGATAAGTATAACATAATAAAGACTTCGAAAGTCCGCCAGGCAGTGATGGATATGCACAGGTTCGGGGCTTTCTTTTTTGTAATATACGCCTATAATAGCAGGCATCAAACATAGACATTTTTCTTTCTAGATATAAAGATTTATAATTATTCTATGCCAAAGACAAATTAAGCCTAAGCCTGGATTTTTTACAATAAGCCATCTTCTTTCAAGTTGTTTTAAGCTTCAGTTGATAAAATTGAAATACCAAATAATAAAGAAAGGAAGAATTATGAAGAACAAGAATCACAAAAAAATAATCGTTGCCTCTATGTTGGTTACAGGAGCAGCGGTGGGCGGTACAGCAATCGTTTCGAACCAAATGGCTAGTGCTACTAGTAACGAAAGCGCACAGGCGGAAACTAGCGAAATGCGCGAGAAGCCAGAGCTAAGCGAGGAAAAGAAAGCCGAAATAAAAGCTAAACTCGATGCGATGACCGACGAGGAAAAGCAAGAGTGGCTCGAAAATCACAAGCCACAGGATGGCGGGCGTCAAAAAAACGGCGAGCGTCCCGGAAAGCCAGCCGACTTAACTGATGAAGAATGGGAACAGAAGAAAGCCGAGCTAAAAGAAAAACTTGACGCTATGACAGATGAAGAGCGAAAAGAGTGGCTCGAAAGTCATAAGCCAAAAGATGGTGATTTACCTAAACTCGGCGAACGTCCAGATTTCGAAAATGGTGAACGCCCTGAACGCCCGACGGATTCACTATCAGAGCTTCCTTCCGAAGAATAGTTCAGCTTCAAAGCCGCCCTTCGGGGCGGCTTCATGATATAATATATGTTATAAAGTTAATGTTTATAATTAAGGAGACCAATGAATCCAAATTCGCCAGGAGTTACACCTCTAGAAACGCCCACAGGCGTAGCAGAGCAAAACAGCCAAAAGCAAAGCCATAAAAATATTCTAAAAATCGCCATTCCAGTCGCCACGATTCTACTTATTGTTGTAGCGACATTTTTAATCATAAATTTTACAAAGTCAAACTCATCGAGCAATAATGCCGTCTCGGTCTTTACCGACGAAGAACGTTCAAAACTCTTAGAAAACTACGAGCAAGACAATGAAAAACTTACTCTAAACTCCGCCAACTGGTCTTATGATAGCTCAGACGGTGTTTATTATCAAATCGGAGTTCCCTATCTTGCGAATACAGAGTCCAGCAATGAGACTATGGGCATATATGTCCCAGAAGAATATATGAGTTGCAAAGAAACTGAGAACGATTTATATTCTTGCGAGATTAATAAAACTGGCAAAAAGGGCGATTACACAGCAGAGACTGCACCAATCGTAATTCCAGTTAACACTCCTGGCTACTCCGCTCAATCTGCCCCGTCCTCATATAGCTACAACACGATTAGTTCCTACATGGATGCTGGATTTATTTATCTATATCCAGGTATCCGCGGGCGTGGCGGTATGGGCGGGGGTGGCGGTGCACCGAGTGGCGAAGCTCCGTCTGGTGGCGCTCCTTCCGGAGAAATGCCTTCTGGGGAAAGACCGTCTGGCGAGATACCATCTGGTGAAAGGCCATCTGGGAATGGACCAAGCATGGACTCCGACAATTCTAACCAGACCACCTCAAATTCTAGCGATAGTTCCGAAACGGCTTCCGGTGGCGCTCCATACGGCGTAACTGATCTTAAGGCTGCGGTCCGCTATTATCGGTTTAATTCCAACAGTCTTCCTGGCGACGCGACTAAGATGATTTCCTTTGGCCATTCTGGTGGCGGTGCGCAATCGGCTATTCTTGGTGCTTCTGGCGACAGTACGCTTTACTATCCATATCTCACTTCTCTTGGCGCAGCCATGAAAGATACAAACGGCAATTTAATTTCCGATGCAATCTATGGCTCGATGGATTGGTGTCCAATTACGAATCTCGATATTGCCGACGCCGCCTACGAATGGAATATGGGGCAATTCTCAAGTTCCAATACCCGTGCCGACGATACGTTTACTGGCACCCTTTCTGACGACCTTGCCGAAGCATTTGCAAAATATATTAATGAACTAGGCTTAAAAGACGAAGACGGGAGTGTCTTAAAGCTAGAAGAATCTAGTGATGGAATCTATCTTAAAGGCTCCTACTACGACAATCTCATGAGCGAAATCGAAACTTCCTATAACAACTATCTTGCCGATAGTTCTAATAGCTCCGATGCAAAACCAACCAGCCTCGAAGATTTTGTCAAGAATTATAAATCAGCTTCCAAAACCGTTGGCGCTTTTGATTCTCCAGAGGGTAAACAGACTGAAAATAATGTCTTCGGCGACGGTAGCTCAGAATATAAACATTTTGACAGTTTTGAAGCTGAACTAATTAAAAATAATGCTGAAAAGTATTCTAGCCTTTCTGGTTGGGATTCAAGCTATCCTTCCTCATTTGAGTCTGACCTCGCCGCGACCGATGCGCTTGGTGTTTCCACTAAAACTCGCGTCGATATGTATAATCCAATGTATTATCTTGACGACTATTATGGTGGTTTTGGATCTTCAAATGTAGCAAAATACTGGCGTATTCGTTCTGGCATTGAACAAGGCGATACCGCGCTGACCACCGAGCTGAATCTTAAACTTGCTTTGAACCAAATCGAGTCCGTAGAAGATGTTGACTTCGCTATGGTTTGGGGTAAAGGACACACCGAAGCCGAGCGCACTGGAAATGCTACGTCCAACTTCATTTCCTGGGTAAAAGAAATTACAAAGTAATATCCACCAGATTTTCCAGTAAAATAGCCAAAAATACTATAAACAAAAATCTTTTCCTACAATATGAATAACTGTATCTATCTAGATTTTGAACTCGAAAAATGATATAATAATACCAACAATAACAGATACACAGGTAGGTTATGAATTTAAAGATAGGAATTGTAGGGCTGCCGAATGTGGGGAAATCGACGCTTTTTAACGCTTTGACGAACGCAGGAGCATTAGCAGCGAATTACCCGTTCGCAACAATTGAGCCAAACGTAGGAATCGTGCCGGTGCCGGACGAGAGGCTAGAGGTGCTCGCAAAAATGTACGAAACGGAAAAGGTTGTGCCGGCGACGGTAGAATTTGTTGATATTGCGGGACTGGTTGGCGGAGCGGCGAAAGGTGAAGGTTTAGGCAATAAATTCTTGGCACATATTCGCGAGTGCCAGATTATCTGCCATGTAGTGCGCGTGTTCAAAAATGATGACATTATGCATGTAGCGGAAGATGCGAATACCGCGGCGGAAGTCAATCCGGAACATGATATTGATATCATAAGGACCGAGCTTGAGCTAGCAGATTTAGAAACGAAAGAAAAAGCAGAGGCGAAGCGAAAGAAAAACCCGGAGATAGAGAAAATTCCGTACCTGACCGAGAAACCAGTAATCTATATGTTTAATGTAGATGAAAATGAGCTGACGGACGAAGTGCTGAAAGATAAAATGCGAAAAATGGTTGCGCCGGCGCAGGCGGTTTTCGTAAATGCAAAACTAGAGGAAGAAATGTCCGGAATGAGCAAAGAAGAAAAGATGGAGTTTCTAAAGTCTTATGGTGTAGAAGAAGACGCACTAGCAGAGCTAGTAAAAGCGGCTTATAAAACTTTAGGCCTACAAAGTTTCTTGACCGCCGGTAAGAAAGAGGTACGGGCATGGACGATAAAATCTGGCGCAACAGCACCAGAAGCCGCCGGAACAATACATACCGATTTCCAACGCGGATTTATCGCGGCGCAGGTTTGTAAATACGACGATTTGGTCCGACTAGGTAGCGAAAAAGCAGTCCGCGAGGCTGGGTTAATGCGAACTGAGGGTAAGGACTATGTGATGGAAGAGGGGGATGTAGTAGAGTTTAGGTTTAACGTTTAATGGACTACGAGAAAAGGTTTCGGGAATTTCGGGAAATTTGCAGGAAGTTTGATAACCCGTTTTTGAATGCGAAATGTTTTCATGTAGCAGGCTCAAAAGGCAAGGGATCGACTACGGCGATAATAGCCGGTATTTTAGAGGAGGCCGGATATAATGTTGGAAGGCTAAGCTCGCCGCACGTAGTAGATGAGCGCGAAAGATTTATGCGGGCGCATGAGTTTTTTGATGATGAGATATATCGGGCGGCAAAGACGGAACTTGCGAAAGCCGAACTATTTAGAACGCTAAGTTATCCTGAAGAAAAAACCCTAACGGGAATGTTGTGCTTTCGCGAGGCAAAGTGTGACTATACAGTTTACGAAGTTGGGCTAGGCGGGGAATTTGATCCGACGAATGTAATAAGTCCGTTAGCAACCGGAATTACGCCGATAGAATTAGAACATACAAAAATACTTGGAAAGACATTGTCGGAAATCGCGAAAGCGAAGGCTGGAGTTATAAAAGAGGGGGCGCCGGTAGTGGTTACAAAACAGAAACCAGAGGTCTTGCGAGTAATTCGAGGACGTGCGGAAAAAGTGGGAGCGGAATTATTTTATATTCCAGACGTAGTAAAAATTTCCGACGTGCGATATTTTCTTGATGATAGTTACGATGAATTTTCTGGCGATTTTATGATGGGATTTCAATTAGAATCGAAACTTTTTAATAGGCCGTTAGATATTAAATCTAAATTAGTTGGCGACTTTCAGACGGAAAATATCGCCATGGCGGTAATAATGGTTAAAATAGTTATGCCGGAAATCTCGGAAGACATAATCGAAAAAGGTATTTCTAAAGTTCGACTTCCGGGTAGGTTTGAAATGCTTAGAAATATTTTCGGATACGACAGAATCCCGTATATAGTTTTAGACGGAGCACATACAATTTCTAGCATAAGTGGTTCGCTTCAGACCTTAGACGAACTAATACGCGTGAACGGAGTCGCGAATGCGCAGGATTCATGCCTGACGGATTTTGCGGAGGGGGTAAAGCCGCAGCTATTATTTGGATGTGGAAAAGATAAGCCAGTAGAAGATTTTGCGAAGATGATAGACGGAAAATTTTCGGGGATAACTTTAACAAAACCGGGAGATAAGGAAGCGGATTTTCCGAGAATGCAGGCGGCGTTTAGCGATATGGAAGTAGTAGAGGATACACGCGCTGGTATTTTGCACGCATTAGAAAAAGCATCCGAGGCAAGGGCGCCGCTAGTAGTCTTAGGTTCGTTATATTTAGCGGGCGAGGTGAAGAAAATTCTCGTTGGAAAATACGAAGAAATTATGAGGAATTTTTCATGAACATATTTTTAATTATTTTAATAATTATTGTGCTTATTTTCAGCATAACGGCTTTGACCGGAGCGCCATATGTGCCGTCAAAAAAGCAAGAGCTAAATGAAGTTTTTAAAAAATTATATAAATTAAAGGTTGGCGATTTATTAGTAGATTTCGGCTCGGGAGACGGAAAAGTCTTACGGGTGGCGGAAAGTTTTGGCGCGAAAGCAGTAGGAGTAGAAATAAACCCGATATTAGTATTATTATCGAGGATGCGCGGGCAGAAAGTCTTTTTAAAAGATATGTTTCATTTTCGATTCCCAAAGGAAACGACCGTTGTTTATTTGTTTGGTGATTCTCGTGATATGAAAAGAATTATAAGATATTTGCGCAAAGAATCTAAACGTTTAGGT
>JAFRFM010000019.1 GCA_017434345.1 Candidatus Saccharimonadota bacterium | reverse complement strand
TATCTTTTACAAAAATATGATATAATAGAGAATATGGAACCCCTTCCTATCGTCGCCCTCGTTGGGCAAACTAACGCTGGCAAATCTAGCCTCCTAAACCGCCTCGCTCGGCGTAATATTGCTATTGTCGCCCGCGAAGAGGGAACTACCCGCGATCATGTTAGCGCAAAAATCGACGATAAATTTCTACTTGTAGATACCGCCGGCCTAAAAAATCCCGAAGACGATTTCGAAGCAAGTCTTCAGGAGCCAATCTCCGATGCTATTGATTCCGCCTCTGTTATTCTTGTTACATTAGACAGCACTAAATACTTCGACCATCACGATAAAAACATCGCAAAAACCGCCCTCCGTTCAAAAAAGCCAGTTTTCCTAATCTTGAACAAATCGGATCGTGGCGAATCTCTCAACATTAACGAATTTCGCGCCCTCGGCATCCCCGAAGAAAATATTATTCACACCTCCGCCACTACCGGCTACGGCATTTCCACCCTAAAAACCGCCATTTCCAACGCATTGTCTGGGGAAGCAGAAAGTGCTTCTTCTAAGCGTGCGCGCCGAAGCTCGGCGGGCTTAGAAGAAGCACTTTCTGCTTCCCCCAATAAGGTGTTGAAAATCGCCCTCATCGGTCGTCCAAATGTCGGCAAATCAAGCTTATTTAACGCACTTGCGAAAAAGCAACAGGCTCTCGTCTCTAGTCGTCAGGGACCAACGCGCGATGTCAATCGCGTGGAGATAAAATACCACGGCCGCACCCTCGAAATTCTCGATACTGCCGGCCTACGAAAACCGGGCAAACGCGAAGTCGGCATTGAGAAATTTAGTGCCATCCGCACCCTCGCCGCTATTGAAGAAGCCGATGTCTGTGCATTACTAATCGACAGCACTGAACCTCACTCCAAGCTCGACCAATCTCTCGCCGGCCAAATCATCGACGCCGGCAAGGGGATTATTATGGTCGTAACAAAAACCGACCTCCTCAAACCTGTATCAACAGGGAAAGCAGAAAACGACCCTTCTAAACTTGCTTCCCCTAGTGTAGCGGGCTTCGAAAAGGCAGCTTCCGTTTCTCCTACTGACGCACTACTAGATAGGTTAGAATATGATTTCAATTTCCTACCTTACGCCCCAGTCTTACTGACTAGCAGCGAAACTGGCAAAAATGTCACAAAACTTTTCGAGCTTGCCGAGCAAATCGACGAGAGTCGCCATCACGAAATTGCAACAAAAGATTTGAACCGTATCTTAAAAGAAGCCGTCGCTTCTCACCCACCTGCCGGATTAAAAAATACTCACCCGAAACCGAAATATATCGTCCAAACCGACATCACTCCGCCATGGTTTGTAATTCACGGCCACGACCTCGGTCTTATGCACTGGTCCTATAAACGCTACTTAGAGCGTAAAATCCGCGAATTCTACCCCTACATCGGCACCCCAATCTGCTTCTCCTACCGCTCTGACAATAGCTAACGCTACTACAATTAAACGGATAAAGAGGTGAATTTGAGAACTATTTTCAAGCGTGTGCGCCTTACGAGGCGCACAGCGAGCGAGCCCCGCAACGGCGGGCGCTCGCGAAGCGGGCTTGAAAATAGTTCTCAAATTCACCCATAAATATGTTATAATAGCACAAAGGGTAATTTGTAGGGCACACGCACATTTACTTACAGGAGGTGTTTTTATGAATATTGAGACTTATCATCCCGATTTAGTCCTAGGATTAGACGTCCTTATAGGTGATCCTAGCATTCTGGCCCCGAAGGAAAACATGAAGAAGAAAGCCGAGCATCTCTATATCCCTGACGGATATATCTATCGTGCACAGAGCTTTCATCATGAACAATCTAGCCGCGGCGAAGCTTGCCGTGAATTGTCTAGCCTTTTCCGGATTATTAGCCAACACACTCGTAATACGGAAGAGGGATTTTTATTAGACAACGGCACTCAGGTTCATTTCATTATGGAAAAATTAAATTTCTTCCCTAAACATATGAGCCAGGACAGTTCCCGCGCGCAGGCCATCGCCGTCGCGAGAGAGCTTAAGACTAATCATCATAACGTCGCTATCATGACTGGTAACGACATGATGAGCACGGTAGCCTATCGTAGCAACATTGATGTTGCGCCGCTCAATCCGGAAGTTTATACTGGACGTAGGGTTATCTACCTGCCGTTTAGCTTTAGTAGTTTCTGGAATACGAAGACTAAGCATATCCCCGAAGGTGCTTTAGCTAGCATCCTCGAAGATCGACCTCCGCTCGTAGACAACGAATATATCGAGTTGAGATATTTGGAAGACTACGAGCATAAGGATTCTCGCTTTGATATGATTGGGCGCTTTGACGCTGAGCAGAGGGCTATTGTCCCGCTTAAACTGATAGATCGCTTGAAAGAGTTCCATTTAGCGATTTATCCTAAGAACGCCGGACAGGCTATGGCCCTTGACGCGCTACTTGCTCCCCCAGATGAAGCTTCTATCGTAATTTTATCTGGAGTATTCGGTACAGGGAAAACCTTCCTTGCGACCGCTGCTGGCTATGAGCAAACAATTGCAGACATTTACGACCAGGTATTTATCGTTCCGCGAGACGGCGCTTTAGGCGAGAAAATCGGCTACTTACCAGGTGATAAGGACGCTAAGGTTCGCCCGAAAATCGCACCGATTTTGGACAATCTCCGCAGTTATCTCATGCTAAAGCCTGCAGGCAACTGTTCGGAAAAAGAGCATTCCGACAAAAACTGCAATAAGCTTAGTCGCTACGAGATTGTTAAAAAACGCGCAGATGCTGAGTTCTCTCGTTGTTTCGCCGATGACGCCTTGATTTTTATGCATGGCCGCACTATTCCTAATTCATTCATTCTTTACGATGAATTCCAGGACATGGAGCGCTTCCAGGCGAAGGCTCTGCTCTCCCGTATCGGGAATAATAGTAAAGCTATCATTACTGGCGACCCTGGACAGCGTACTAATCCGTTCATCAACAAGCAATCTAACGGCCTCACCTATAGCGCAACCCACCTGAAAGGCGAACGGCATACGCGTATTATCACCTTTACCGAAGAGGAAATTACGCGTTCCGCCATCGTCCGCGCTATCGCCGCCAGATTTAACCACTAACACCACCATAGCCCCGAGTTCCTCGGGGCTTTTTCTACATCAAATATCGCGCCTTAAGCCAGACGAAGTATCTTTATCCAAGCGTGTGAGCCTTGCCAGGCTCACAGCGAGCGAGCCCCGTGAAGACGGGCGCTCGCGAAGCGGGCTTGGATAAAGATACTTCGTCTGGCTTAAGGCGCCACATTCATGCTATAATAGCACCATGAAACTGATCGTTGGTTTTGGCAATCCGGGAAATGAGTATAATTTCACTCGGCACAACTTTGGCTTCCTCGCCCTCGATTTTTACGCTAAAATAAAGGGTCTAGAGTGGCAAAAAACGCCAAAATTCGACGCTATTTACCTAAAATCCGGTGATAATTTCTTTATTAAGCCTCGAACCTTCTATAATAACGTCGGAAAATCTATCCGAGCTTTCGCCCATTACTATAAAATCAAGCCCGAAGATTGCCTAATCTTATGTGATGATTTTAACCTCCATTTTGGCCAAATTCGCTACCGTGAATCTGGCTCCGCCGGCGGTAATAACGGCCTAAAATCTACCATTTCCGAACTGGGCACCGACAAATTCCCTCGAATTCGCCTCGGAACAGGGAATGATAAACTTAGAAAGAAACTCGGCGATACCGATTTTGTCCTTAGCCGTTTCACCCCTGAAGAAAAAGAGCAACTCGCCAATATCCTTAAAAACACCTCCGCTAAACTTGACGCCCTCATCTAATCATCCACTTATTCATACCTAGCCCTCGTATTAGACCCCTAATCTCCAACATCGTAATCGCCTGACTAAACTCCTGCGCAGAAATCCCAGTTTTTCTTATGATTTCATCTCCATCACGAACACCCCTGTTAATCTGCTCGAAAATTGCCTTTTCCGCCGGCGAACCGCCAATCGCCACTTTTTTTCGTACTGCAGCTGATTTCAAAAGACCCACCGTCTCAAGCAAATCTTCCGGCGCTAGATATGGCTTCGCCCCCATCTGTATTAATCTATTACACCCCCTAGAATTCACCCTTGTTATGTCCGCCGGCACCGCTAATAACTCCCGCCCCTGTTCTAGCGCATGCATCGCAGTATTTAGAGAGCCACTTCTCTCCGCCGCCTCTACCACGAGCACCGCGTCCGAGAGCCCAGAGATAATCCTATTTCTCGCTAAAAATCTCAGTCTCCCTACCTCTGCAAAACACCTTGAAAACCCATTTTCCGTAAAAATACCCTCCTGCCCAACATTATACTCAGATATCACCGCCCCGCCCTTCTCTATAATCTCCCTAGCTAGCCCTATATGCCTCGTAGGATAAATTCTATCAATATTCGTCCCTAATACCGCAAGCGTTATACCTCCAGCATCTAGAGCACCCCTGTGCGCCACACTATCTATCCCGTAAGCTAAGCCCGAAACCACTATCGCCCCGGCCTTAGCGACCTCATACGCCACCCGATAGGCTAACTCCTCTCCATACCTAGTACACTTCCTAGTCCCCACAATTGCAACTGTAGGAACACGAAATTCCGGTATTTTTCCATAATAATATAACATTTTAGGCGTAAGCGCAATAGAACTTAACACCTCTGTAAATTTTCCCTCTAGGGGTGATATTTCGTTGATTTTCATAAAAAATGTGAAAAAAGTATTGACTTATTTTTATTGTTGTGCTATAATCAAAAACAGTTAGGGGCGAAAGTCCCTACACCGCACCTAAAAATCAAATTCCTGATACTATTGTATCAGAAATTGCGTGTTCTTAAAACCCCTCAGGGTTTACAATTTCTTTCAGGTTGTAAACTTACAAGTATTACCTCCACTTATGAAGGGACATTTTTAAGAACATAGCAATCCCTTAAACGGGCGGGCCCCAGTGTTCGTGAGGTGGGTCGCGCTTCCGGGGCACCCCGGTATTCTTACATTAAGAAGTGTTTAAGGGCCAAGAAGGCCTCAGGTACTGCCCACCCTTACCTGAGGCCTTCTTGGTTTATGCTGCAGACAGGGGTGATATGCCTGACCGCCGACTAAAACGTTATTTTCTCCCTATCACGCTCCGCCAAACTTGCCTTTTAACCCATCCGTGCTACAATATAACCATGAACAATACACTTCGCAAAATCCTAGGTATCTTCGTAGCAATCTTACTCCTCTACCTCCTCGTTTGGCCCTTTATCAACTCCGCAATTTCCCACGCTTACCACATAAAAACCGCTACCGAAGGCTATCCTGGCGAATCTTATACCTCCGAATTCCGTCCCGGTTATCTCTCTGTTGCTATTGCACATTATAATAACGTCGCTACCGAAAAACAGGCCGAGGAAGAGGCCGAATTCTACGAATCTGCCCTTGACGATGATACCTTTAATAAACTAGAAAAAATCGTTGATACTTATAAAAGTTTCCATCTGTTTGTTCGCCATCATAACGGCTATGGCTTTTTCTATGATAGCACTTCTGGCGGAGCCATGTTCTTCAACAAACAAGACAAAGATGAGCTCCTACAGTTAAATAAAATTCTCGCAAAAATCGTCCGTGGCGACGAAAAATACCCCGATTCCCGCCGTCAAACCTATAAATCCGTCGGCGAAAAAGAGCTTGACGCCTTCGTCCATGAAAGAGGTCTTGACTAATTGACTTAAAATGGTAACATAATAAATATGTCTAAAAACTTAGTTATCGTCGAGTCCCCCGCTAAGGCAAAAACTATCGAGAAATACCTCGGTAAAGATTTTCATGTCCTGTCTTCGGTCGGGCATATTCGTAAAGATACTAAAGTTGATGTCAATAATGACTTCTCCGTCACCTATGAAATCGACGAGGAGCATAAAAAAGTCGTTTCCGAGCTAAAAAAAGCCGCAAAATCCGCCGATATCATCTGGCTCGCAACAGATGAAGACCGCGAAGGAGAATCTATTTCCTGGCACTTATTAGAGGTGTTAAACTTGCCAAAAAACACCCACCGTATCACTTTCCACGAAATCACTGAACCCGCCTTAAAAGAGGCTATCGCACACCCACGCACCGTAGATATGAGCATGGTCTCCTCTCAACAGGCTCGTCAGACTCTCGATATGCTCGTCGGCTTCGATTTATCTGGAGTAGTTCGCCGTAAAGTCCCTGGTGCTATCTCTGCCGGCCGCGTACAGAGCCCGGCTCTCCGTCTAATCGTCGAAAAAGAGCGCGAAATCGAAGATTTCCAGCCAAAAATCTCCTATAAAGTTACCGGCACCTTTAAAAAAGACGGAAATGAGTTCCAGGCCACTCTTGAACAGCCGAAATCGACTCCTCTCGATACCGATGAAAAAGCCGAAAATCTCCTAAAAAGCCTCGAAAACTCCGATTTCACTGTCAAAAATATCGAAAAAACCGATGGCAAACGCGCAAATCCAGTCCCATTCACTACCGCCGCCCTACAGATTGAGGCCAATAGCCGTCTCGGCTTCTCCTCTCGTACGACCATGTCCGCCGCGCAGGCCCTCTATCAGGCCGGTCTGATTACCTATCACCGTACCGATTCTCTTAATCTTTCTAAACAAGCTATTGGGCAAATCGCTCATTATATCGAAGATAACTTCGGTAAAGAATACCTCCATATCCGTGCCTTTAAGACTAAATCTGCCAGCGCACAAGAGGCACACGAGGCTATCCGCCCTACCAACGTCGCAAAAGAGGTCGCAGGGAAGACCGAATATGAGAAAAAACTCTATAATCTCATCCGTACTCGCACTCTTGCTACACAAATGGAAAATGCCAAAGTCGCAAAAACGACCGTCACCCTTGTCCCAGAAAAGAATAAAAAAGCCACCTTTATCGCAAAAGGCGAAATTGTCATTTTCGACGGTTTTCTCAAGGTCTATGGTAAGTCTAAAGATCTCGAGCTCCCTGAATTGAACAACGGCGACATAGTTAATTATATTGAAATTATCGCTCATCAAACTTTCTCTAAGCCGCCTGCCCGCTACACCGAAGGTTCCCTAGTTAAAAAGCTTGAGGAGCTCGGTATCGGCCGCCCATCTACCTACGCCTCTATTATGACCGCCATCCAATCCCGCGGCTACGTCAAAAAAGGCGAGGACGAAGGCACCCCCCGAAAGGTCATCGAATATGTGCTCAGTGATGGCGGTGCGTCAGAAGTTAATATTTCAGAGCGTGCGCAGGCCGCTGCCGAGCAGCAAGCGAGCCCTGAAATATTAACTTCTGGCACATCCGCCATCACCAAACGCATACTCGAAGAAAAATCCGGGGCGACTAAGGGCAAGCTCTTGCCTACCCCTGTTGGCGAACTCGTCTCAGACTTCCTAACGGCTAATTTTGACCAAATCGTCGATTACGGCTTCACCGCCGACGTAGAAGACAAGCTAGACCTAATCGCCGAAGATAAGCTCGAAAAGGTCAAAATGCTCCGCGATTTTTACGCCCCATTTTCAAAGTTAGTAGAAAAATCTAGCGCCTCAGAACGCTTCAACGGCGCGACCGAGCTCGGTACCGACCCGAAAACTGGCGAAAAAATCTATGCAAAAATCGGTAGAAATGGCGGTTTTATCCAACTCGGCGAAAACGAGAAAGAATCTGGCAAGAAACCTCGCTTCGCTCCGTTACCTAAGGGCGAAACCGTAAAAACGGTTACCCTAGAACAGGCTATTAAACAATTATCGCTTCCTGAATTGCCTCGCAATCTCGGAAAAGCGAAAGATGGCGTGGAAATTATCGCTGCCGCCGGTCCTTTCGGCCCCTATCTAAAAGCTGGTAAATTTAATATCCAGATTAAGGGCTACGACCCATATAAAATCACTCTCGAGGTCGCCGAACCCCTCTACGAAGCTAAAAAAGCCTCGATTTTAGCCGATTTTGGTGAGATTCAGGTCATCAACGGCGCTTACGGACCCTATGTAAAAGGTCCAGGTCGTCGTAATTTCGCTAAAGTACCTAAGGAAACCGACCCGAAAAATTTGACAAAAGCGGAATGTGAGAAGCTTTTAGAAGAGAAAAAATCTAGTCCTCGCCGCCGTCCCCACTCTGTTAGCCGTAAAAAATCAGCCGCTAAAAAGGCTAAAGCTAAAAAATAGTACACAATATATTGTTGACATCGTAAAAAATATGATACAATAATATATATAAAGTATAGAAAGTCTAGTTGACATTTATACAAAAATATGCTATTATAAGCAAATAAATAATATTAACAGGGGTGGATAAAAGGGAAATTTTATATGGAGAAAAATTCAGCAATCCTGAGAGACGCCATAGAAGGCAGTCTGAACATCATTGATCAAGACCGTGAAAAAGAAATTATTTCCCGTCGTTTTGGTCTTAATGGGCAGAAGGAAACTCTCGAACAGATTGGTGATATGCTCTCTATTACTCGCGAACGCGTCCGACAGCTAGAAAAGGCTATTCTAATCCGCCTCCGTGTTAGCTCGGAGGAGGGAACTATCCCCGAACTCGCCGCCGCCGAAAAGGCCATTATCCGTAATCTTACCGAAATGGGCCGCACCGCCCGCGTCTCCGAACTAGCTGATAAAATCTACGGCCGAAAAACTACCGCTAAGGAACGTGCCGGTCTTTCTTTTATCGGTAGTATTTCCTCTGCTCTTACCCTGGTAGAAGAAAACGATAAATATTACCTCGGCATCGGCGTCGCTAGCTATGGCGACGAACGTCAAATAAGGTCTAAGATCGACGAAATCGGCAAAATGATCAAGAAAAATAAGAAACCTATGACTCGAGACGAGCTTGACGAGCAGCTAGACTCCGAACACCCTGACCATATTAAAGCTATCGCCTCTCTTTCAAAAGAACTTTCCTCTCTTAACGACCTCTGGGGTCTTACAAAATGGCCTACCGTTAATCCTAAAAATATCCGCGATAAAATCTACGTCGTTCTCGAAAATAACAAAGAACCTATGCACTTTGCCGATATCGCTACCGCTATCTCCGAGTCTAATTTTAAGCGTAAAAATGTCACTATCCAGGCTATCCATAACGAACTACTGAAAGATTCCCGCTTCGTACTAATTGGTCGTGGTATCTATGCTCTTGATAGCTGGGGCTATAAAAAGGGAACCGTCTCCGAAATCATTACCGACATTCTGAAAAAAGCCGATAAACCTCTTTCTCGCGAGGACATCGTTAAAGAAGTTCTCCACGCTCGTAAGGTAAAATAAACTCATATTCTCCTAAATCTACAAAATAAATCTCTTTTTAAGTAAATTGACCAAAATTCCTATGTTTTAGCCGATTAACGTGCTAAAATAGATATATATGCTATCAAATATCATTCACTTTATTTTAATGCCGATTGTATGGATGCCGATTATCGCATTATTGGCCTTCCTCATATATCGTAATTATAAAAAGTTGAACCGTCTAAAAGTCCTTAACGTCGATAGCGTCCTTCTTATGTTAGAAATTCCTCGCGCGAATGATAAAAAGGAGCTTGCCGCGGAACAGCTTTTTGCCTCGCTTCATGGTATTCTCCGCGACCGCGATGAATTAAAGAATTCTGGCGGAATACAGGAACACCTCTCTTTTGAAATCGTCAGTACCGGCGGGCAAATTCGCTTCTTTATCTGGGTACCAAAGGTTCTACAAAGCTTCGTTGAGGGGCAGATTTACGCCCAATACCCTACCGTCCAGATTTACAAAATGAAAGATGACTACGTCGATAATCGTAAGAAGTACCCCGTCGTCTATACTTCCGAAATTGTCCTTTCCGAAAATGAAGTTTTACCGATAAAAACCTTCGCCGACTTCGAGGTTGACCCTCTCGCCGGTATTACTGGTACTTTAGCGAAGCTAAGCCCCGATAACTCCGAAGAACTTTGGATTCAAATCCTTACGCGTCCTATTCCCGACGATTGGCACAAATCCACTACCGATAAATGGGTCAAGAAGGCAAAATCCGGACAAAAGTCTATCCGTCTCCTTGGTATCGACTGGGCTTGGTTCGTCGAAGCTATCGGCGCTCTCTTCCGCCCGCCGGAAGGTGGTACTCCTGGTGCCGCTCCCGCTCTCTCCGAACGCACTAAAACACAAATCGAAAAGGCCGAAGAAAAGGCTACAAAACTCGGCTACGAAGTAAAAATTCGCCTCGCCTACCTCGGACAGGACCAGACCGACGCAAAGTTAAATATGCAAGCCCTCGTCGGCACCTTTAAACAGTATAACTCGACTAATCTAAACGGTTTTAAGAGCATCGGCTCTAGCTTCGACGCTAGCGTCTTAGACGCTTATAAACTCCGACAATTTACCAACCGCGGTTTTATTCTTAATATTTCCGAACTAGCCTCCGTTTATCATCTTCCTCATACCTCTGTAGAAACCCCTAATATCGTCTGGGCCACCTCTAAGACCGCCGAACCTCCCGCCCAGCTTCCTCTCCTTACTGGAAAACCTAGCGATAGTGAAATCTCCGCCTTCGGCCTAACTAATTTCCGCGGCATTAATCCTCAATTCGGTATGTATCGTCGCGACCGCTCCCGCCACCTCTACATTATCGGACAAACCGGAGCAGGGAAGAGCGGGCTTCTAGAATTACTCGCCCTCTCTGATATTTTCCATAATCAAGGCTACTGTATTATCGACCCACACGGCGACTTCGCCATCGACAACCTCCACTTCGTCCCGAAAAATCGTATTAAAGATGTCGTCTATTTTAACCCTGCCGACGTAGAATTCCCTGTTGCTTTTAATCCGCTAGAACTCTCCGACGCTAGCCGTAAGCCTAATGTC
>JAFRFM010000018.1 GCA_017434345.1 Candidatus Saccharimonadota bacterium | reverse complement strand
TTGTGGTATTTTTTGAAAAGCTTGTGCTTAGAGTTTCTTGGAAAATTTTCCGATAGTTTTCGTATTTTTTACGATTAGAATCAAGGTGCCTTTTTGCCTCTTCGGCGGCTTTAGCAAAACCAATCAGACCGGCGACGTTCTCTGTTCCAGAACGCAGACCGCGCTCCTGTCCACCGCCGGTGGAAATCGGTTGAAGTTTAACTCCGTGGGCGACATAGAGCGCGCCAACACCTTTTGGCCCATAGACTTTTGCGGAATTAAGCGTAAGTAAATCGACTTTTAGGCGGGCAATGTTAATATTTAACAAACCGAGAGCTTGCGAGGCATCGGAGTGAAGATAGAGTGGAGTACGATTATGCTCAGCTAGGCGATTTTCGCGAACTTTTTTGATAATTTCAGCGATTTCGGATAGGGGCTGAATAGTGCCAAGTTCATTATTGACTAGCGAAACGGAAATCAGGGCGGTTCTGTTGGTGATTTTTTGTTGTAAATCGGAAAGGTCAATGCGCCCGTTCTTGTCTACCTTGATAAGATTATATTTATATTTTCTAGCAGTTGACATTACGGAGGCATGCTCGGTTTCAAGAATTAGGACTTCAGGAGCAGAGACGGGAGCGAGCGTTCTGAATTCAGTTTCAGGGATAGAGGTAGAAGTGGGTATTCTGGATTCAGCTGCTAAGTCGTTTGAAGATAGCGTATGGACGGTGAGGCTAAGAGGGTGTTGATTGATAGAATCTAAAACCGTAAAAGCGAGGTTAGTTGCCTCAGTCGCACCGGAAGTAATAACTAAGTCGTTGCCCTTTGCGCCGATAAGGTGGGCGAGACGATTCTTAGCGTCTTCGTAGTTTTCGCGGACGCGTTTTGCGGGAAGATATGGCGCGGAAGGATTAAAAAATAACTCGGAAAAATACGGTTCCATAGCTTCTCTAGCTTTTCTACTAACCGGCGTGGCGGCGGCATGGTCGAGATAAATCATAGGGTAATTATAACATTTTTAGAGTGATTGGACAAGCATGGGCGGATTGCTTGTATTTTAGACGAATATGCTAAATGCCAAATAGCGTTTCGGTGTTTTTAGTCGTAATCTTAGCAATATCGGAGACTGGGAGATTATGTTCGTTCGCGAGAAAGTCCGCGACAAAGGGGACGTAAGACGGCTCGTTAACACGGCCGCGGACTGGGACTGGAGTGAGAAATGGCGCATCAGTTTCAAGGAGTGTACGCTCAAGGGGAGGGGTTGGCAAATTAGAAAAAGTCGCAAGGCCATTAACTCCGATATAAAAACCTCGGTCTAGGGATTTTTTGAGGTTTTCGGAGGAGTCAGAAAAAGAATGGACAACAGCGTTTTGAACACTAAAATTGTTCAAAACGGCAAAAAAGTCATCAAAAGCTTCGCGGACGTGGAAAATAAGAGGTAAATTGTTATCTGTGGCGAGCTGGAGCATTTGCTCGAAGAGGCGGATTTGCGCGTTGCGGGTTTTTGTGCCGTTACGGTAATCCAGCCCGACCTCGCCGATGGCGACCGGGCACACATCGGGAATATTTTTACTAATATCCCCGGCGGCGCATTCAGCCGCTTCGTCGGGGTGGATGCCGTAGGACCAGAAGATGTTTTCGTGCGAAGCGGCAAAATCGCGGGCGGCGAGGCTATCCTCGTGTGAAGTGCCAATAATAATCATTTTCTTAACATTACTAGCATTAGCGCGGGAGATGAGTTTCTCGGGAGTAAAATCCTGCGGGAGATGGGGGATGTTAGGATTTTTTGCGAGGAGTTTTTTGCCGATTTGTTGGCGAGAAATGGCGAAGTCGTAGGCAGAGCGGTCGTGGATATGACAATGAGTATCAATTAGTTCAAGCGGTTCGCGATTTAGCATAGGCGGATTGGAGTTTAGCTTAAGTAAATTAGAATCTGTCATAAGCATTAACTGCGGTTTTCACGTTTGCGCTTAATTGGATCGAGCTGGCGCTTGCGAAGACGGAGAGATTTCGGAGTAACCTCTAATAATTCGTCGTCAAGGAGAAAATCTAGACATTGTTCGAGAGATAGCTGCGTATGCGGGGTGAGTTGGATGGCGCCATCGCTAGCGTGCGTACGCATATTTGTAAGCTGTTTTTCACGACAGACGTTAATATCTAAATCGTCTTTCTTATTAGAAAGTCCGACAATCATTCCCTGATAAACTGGGACCTGCGGAGGGATATAAAGGATGCCGCGAGCTTGCGCCGCATCTAGGGCGTAGGCGGTAGAAACTCCGGTTTCGAAAGAAATCAACGCACCGTTACGCTCTGGCTTATATTTACTTTCGACTGGGCGGTAGCCATGAGGAATGCTAGACATAATAACCGTACCCTTTGTAGCGGTGAGGAGATTATTACGGAGACCGATGAGTGCAGCGGTAGTAATTTCGTAGGTAAAGCGAGTTGCGCCGGTAGAAGTGAGTTCCTGAGTCTTCAAATCAGCCTTTCTGATGCCCATTTCCTGAGAAACCGCGCCGACAAACTCGGAATCAACTTCAATGCTTAAATCTTCGACTGGCTCCATGAGTCTGCCGTCAACCTCTTTATAAACAACTTCCGGACGGCTAGCTTCAAGCTCGTAGCCCTCGCGGCGCATAGTTTCGATAAGTACGGAAAGATGCAACTCGCCACGGCCGGAAACTTTATAACCTAGGCCGTCTGGCTGAATTTTTAGAGCGATATTAGTCTCCAATTCCTTTTCGAGACGCTCGGCAATTTGACGGGAAGTAGTAAATTCGCCTTCTTTCCCCTTTAGCGGGGAGGTGTTTGGGCCGATATATATACTAAGGGTAGGTGGCTCGAGTTCGATAGTAGGGAGAGCTTCCGGATTTTCGCCAGTAGCGATAGTATCGCCGATATTCGCTTCACCAATACCGGTAAGGGCGACAATATTTCCGGCGCAAGCCTCTTCCGCTTCTTCCTTACCAAGTCCGCGGTAGGTAAAAATGCGGTCGATTTTTGCGGATTTTGCGACGGTTTTTGGAGTGTTATCGGCTTCAGTATCGGAATTATCAGAGGTAGTTTGTAAAACTTTTACAGTTTCGCCTTTCTTTAATTTACCGCGGAAAATCTTGCCGATAGCGTATTTTCCGAGATAGCTGTCGGCTGCGAGAGCAGCGACGAGAAGTTGCGCCCCCTTAGAGGCGTCTTCGTCAATTTTCGGAGCGGGAATATCGTTGATGATGGAATCGAAAATTACCTTTAAATTGTCGTCTAAATCGGTAGTTTTCCCAGCTTTTCCCTCGCGCGCAATAGCATAGTAGATAGGATAGTTTAGTTGCGACTCGTCAGTAGCAAGTTCTAGAAAGAGACTTTCGATTTCGTCTTTTACCTCTTCGATACGAGCGGCAGGTTTGTCAATTTTGTTTATTATTATAACAGGTTTTAGCTTTAAGTCAAGAGCTTTCTGAAGGACAAATTTAGTCTGGGGCATAGGGCCTTCCTGCGCATCGACGATAAGGAGAACGCCGTCTGCCATATTCAGCGTACGCTCAACTTCGCCGGAAAAATCGGCGTGCCCAGGAGTGTCGATAATGTTAATTTTATAGCCATCATAGAAAACTGCGGTCTGTTTTGCGGTAATAGTAATTCCCCGCTCCGCTTCCTGATCCATACTGTCCATGATTAAGGTCTGCGACATTTCTGCTTGATTTTCGCGGAAAGTATGAGACTGCTTCAAAAGACCATCGACAAGAGTGGTATTTCCGTGGACGACGTCGGCGATAAGTGCAACGTGTCTGATTTTATCCGTCTGCATAACTGAACTATTATAACATTTTTTGGGTAAAAAATCAAGGGGGCGAGAC
>JAFRFM010000017.1 GCA_017434345.1 Candidatus Saccharimonadota bacterium | reverse complement strand
AGTTAAATCATAGGCCGTAAGGATTTCGTTAAAGGTTACCGTAGGGTGCCTATCGTCGTAGATAGTACCAGTACAGGAGAGTTTAGTATTAGAATCTTGTGGAGTACAGTTCCAGGCGCTAGTGCCGGTGAGGGTGTGGACATTAGCTTGCCCTTGGACGTTATTCTGTTTAGGCGAAAAGGTGCCGCCATTACCGTCGAAGACTACAGTATAAGTATATGGTACGGAATTAGCTACGGCGGTGAATTCTAGGGTATTAGAATAGACACCGGAAATGACGTCATGATCTACTTTAGCGCCAATAGCTACGGCGGTAATATCGGCGTCTATTGGTTCAGAGTGAGACTTAATGACGGTGTTAGCCGTAGGGACAGGATTGAAGGTACCGGCAGTAACGGTACTAGAGGAGATGGTAGGATCTACGGCATAGCCCCAGGTATCGTTTGTAAAGGTGGAAAAGTCTCCGCCAGTGATAGTAATAGGAGCGGAGAGCGAGCTAATGACGTTATGGGCGGCAGCGGAAGCGGAAGCGTGGATTAAGTCTCCGGTGAGGTTACCAGAATGGTCTTCGCCAATGGCTTTAATGTATAGGTTATAGCCGGTAGCGTTATTGGTAGAGACACGAGCGTTGAAATAATCGGAGGCGAAGGTACCGGTAGCGGAAGGGTCTATATCGAGGGCAAGGTTAGTGATGCTGCTACCGTCTTTAGCGTAGAGGGCAAGAGCTAGGGCTTCGGAGACTGAGGCGGAGATGTCTAGGTTGGCTGTGTTGGTAGCGTAAGCATCTTTAGCAGATGTCGCGAGAAGTGCTCCGCTAATTATTCCGAAGGCTCCTATCAGCCCGACTGCTGATAGGATTTTTGCATGTGCAAAAATTTTGTGCAGCCTACTAGACCTGCTGCGCTGTTTGTCTGTTAGTTTGACCATTAATACCTCACTTTCCTTGTTTTTATATGACCATAAGCAAAATTATGCTCGTATTGTATGTTCCATATTTAGTTTAGCATATATTTTTTGAAAATGCTAGGGCTTATTTTGAGAATTTCGTAAAATTGTGATTATGAGGTATAATAGGTAGAAGATGGTCTGTATTGCCGCGTTTATTGTTTTAATTTTAATAGGAATAGTTGTAGCTTTCCTGAGTATTTTTAATCGTGAGCTCGGGCGGAAATATCTTAAACTTCTGAAAAAATCATGGCATTGTTTCTCGAAACGGGTACGGCTACAGAAGTGCGACACCAGCTTTTCTGATGATGTAAAGACAACTTTACTGAAAAAGGTCGTGATCAGGAAGCCGAAACTCGTAAAACCGCTATCTATCACGATAGAAATCGCAAGTATTTTAGTAGTAGTCCTGACAGTTTGGTCGGTTGTCGAGGCGACGAAGGCGGGGCTAGCACTCTGGACTTTCGGGACGTGCAACGTTTCGAGGCCGTCGAGTTGCGCGCTAGGGGCGGAAAGTTGTTCACTAGACGCGGAAGATCCGAAAAATCCGGTAGAGTTTGTCGGGAGATGGTTCTCGGAGTGGGGCGAAATTTTTAGTAATATTCCGGATAGACTACGAGATTGGAAGGCGGAGAACTTTATCATTGAGCCGATGCCGATTCTAAACCCTGGTAGCTCCGGAGAGGCGGCGCTAGATGTTATGGACCCGCTCTGTTCGGCCTGCGCGCAGTCCTATAAAAATCAGCTGAAAGACGAGGAGTTCATGCAAAAGCATAAGGTGTTTGTAATGCTCTATCCGATACCGTTGCCAGATGGCGGGTATAAATTCGAAAATTCGGAGATTATTGCGAGATATTTCCATGCGTTGACGTTGCTTGGAGACGATTCCGAGAGTTCGGAGGGTTCGGAGATTTCGGGAAGTTCAGAGATTTCAGGAGGCTCGGAAGTTTCGGGGGATTCCGCTTATGCTGGGCTGGATATGAAGTTGCTTGATAGAATCTTTACCGGAAAGGATGAAAACGGCGATTATTATCAGGCATTATTTAACCGGTCTTCAAAAGAAGAGGTGGAAAAAACGATACTTTCCTGGCTAAAAGAGTGGGGGCTACACCACGAGGAGCGAGATAAGGTAACCGAAAAGGCGGAGTCCGATGATGTCGCGGAGCGGATGGCGGAGATTAGACGAATTGTTGACGGACAGATAAGGCCTAAGGGTATTCCGACGTTAATTTATGGTGGAAAGAAGCATCTAGGAGTTTATAAGAAATAAAAAAGGCGGGAAGGTCCCGCCTTATACAATTTATAGACAGTAGATAGTAGCTGAGGGTCTCACTTGCCTTTTTTGGACAAGGGGGTCAATAGTTTTGACAAGTTTTCTCCTTTTTTGTAGTTTCCACACACCAAATGCTGCTACCTACTTTCTGTTTAAGTACTCGGGCTCCTGCTCCTAAGAGAGGAGCCCGCGATAATATGGGGTTTCTGGCTTGCTTACCAGAATGTTTTGCCGAGGCGGCCGTCGCTGTCGGTAATGCCGGCTTCGTATCGCTCCATGTCCATTTTGAAGCCGATATTATTCGACGAGTTAAAGTCGAAGCTGCGTCCGGAGGCTTTCGCCGCCTGGATTTGCGAAATCATCGACTCGTAAGCCGCTCGATCGTTGCCAGTCACAGAATAGCTGTTCCCGGCATCGTCTCTAATATACACATAATCACCTCCCCTCGTGTAATGTGTAGATTTATGTCAGATACTCCCACTTGATACTATTATACTACATTTTTCGTAAAAAATCAATAGTTTTATCAGGAAATTAGGATTTTGACGAATTTTTTGATATCTTTTAGGGCTTTTTTCTCGTCTTTTGCGAGGAAAAGGTCGGGGTTTTCGATAAAATCGAGGGTTCTGACATGGTTATAAATCGAGGTGGCGAGGGCTTTTAGCTCGGCTTCGTCCTTCTCGTTATATTCATAAACTTTATCATAGACCTTACCAGCGTGATCTGGGGTAACGAAAAGGATGTGCGCGCGGGTAACCTGATATTTTGAGAAAGTAGGGGAAAGATTTAGGATCAACTTATAAAAGCCGAGTTGGAGGCGGTATTTATAGAGCGAGGCGTCGCTGTTCCAATTCTTGTCCTTAAACTTGCCGGTCTTAAAATCATATACTTCGATAGTTTTATTTTTCTCGTCGATATCGATATGGTCGATGATACCCTGGAGAGGGACTTTATCGAGCATTAGCTTCTCGTGGGAGAAATTAACCTCGCCACGAGCGTTGTCCTTCCGGAGGACAGGAGCGAACTCTTTTAGACTAGTAGTAAGTGCCTCTTTGCCACGGGAGAGGAGAAAATTGATATCATTCTCGGGGAGAGGCTGCTTTTTTGCTTCCTGCTCGTAGAACTCTAGGGCCTCGTCATCGGTAATTCCCTGATTAGTGACACGCTCGAAGGTAGCGTGAATAAGGTTACCGAGGGTGATTTGCGTAGTGGCCGGCTCGGGCGGGAGTTTTAATAATTTAGTTTTATAGAACTCTTGCGGGCCGGCGTAGGTTAGGTCGATAAACTTCGTTAAATCTGAGGCGGAGAGGCGGTAATTTACTACTCGGCTTTCGAGAATTGGGCGGAGGGTAGGGGTGAGCTTCTGATAGCGGGCGAGCCAGTTTAGGACGAGGTCGGTAGCCTTCCTTGCCTCATCGAGATTCTCGTAGTGTTTTGTAACAATAAGATTTCCGAGATACGGCGAAATGATATTGCCGTCCTTATCTTCGTACTCGGCCAAAAAGTCTAGGCGGGCAGGAGATTTTCCGGAAAAATCCTCCTTAGAATTAGTTAGGTAGAGGTGGGACTTCGCACGGGTGATAGCGACAAAGAAGAGGCGAAGCTGCTCGTCAATAGTAGCGCCGGTATGGCGGATACTAATCAGGTTTTCCGGTAAGGAAAGCGAGTTATTATTCCCTTTTGCGTTACCCCAAGCCATATTATCCGTCGCGACCACAAAGACGTATTTATATTCTAGGCCTTTACTCTTATGCGCGGTGAGGATTTGGACGGAGTCGGAGTCGTCTTGATAGGGACTGGTGTTTTTTAGTGGCTGATTAGCAAACTCGTAATCTTCTACGAACTTGATGAGGTCGGGGAGCTTCGGAGTCTCGGTCTTAAGATAGGAATTAAGAGCGGCGCGGAGGACGGCGAGATTTTCATAGAGCTCGAAAGTTTCGAAATCGGAAGAATTATTTTCGTAATAGCTTAGGAAGGGCGATTTCCGAATGAGATGGTCGAGGAAGAGCTCGAGCGGAAGCTCGGGGGCTTTCGCGATGGCGTCGCAGAGGAAATCTACGGCGTTTCCGAGATTTTTAATAGAAGTATCTTTAGTTTCGGTGTTCGAGCTTTCTTTTACGAAAGAACGGAGGTGGTCGAGAATGTGAGTAGGGTCGGACTTATTAATATTAGTACAGGCGGAAATCGCAACGCTAGGCTCAATCTCCCAGAACGGAAAACTAAAGATCTCGAGTAGGCGGTGCCGAGGTTGGCGACCCTCGCTAAAATCGTAGATGATATGGGAGAGCTTTAGGAGTTCGGAGATTTTCTGATCTTCGAAGAGGTTGTCGCGCTTCTCGTAGGCAATGTTAAGATTACGAGATTTTAGATACGGAAGCAGGTTGGTGACGTATTTATGCTTCGGCGTGATGACGGCGATATCCGAAGATTTAACACCGGATTCCACGAGTTCGGCAATTTTCTTTGCGACCCAGTAATATTCGCCATCAGCAGAAAGAAACTCGTCGCGAGAGATTTCGGTACTGCTAAAATCGGTTTTTGCGGTGAGGACTTTCTCGACATTTTTAGTCTTTGCGAAAGAATCGGCGATTTGGTCGGCGATTTTATGCGAGAAATCGAGAATACGAGAGCTAGAACGGTAGTTATCAACAAGAGTGATAGTTTCGGCATGATAATGCTCGATAAAATCTACGAGGTTAGAAGCCTTTGCTCCCTGGAAGGCAAAAATGGCTTGGTCGTCGTCGCCAACAGCCATAATATCGGGGTTGTCTTGCTCGGTGAGAAGATAGATTAGCTCCGCCTGAGAAGGGTTGGTGTCCTGAAACTCGTCGAGCAGGATATACTGGTAGCGTTCGGAAAGAGTAGCACGAAAGCCGACATCGGTCTTTAGGATATTAATAGCCTCCTCTATCATATCGGAGAAATCGTAAAGACCGTCTTCCTTTAAGCGCTCGTCGTATTTACGCATAATGTTGGACAGGCTGAGCAACTTTTTATTTTTTACAACATTTGCAAGGCGATATTCCCTGTTTTCGTCGAACTCAAAACACCTATCCTTCCATTTAGTCAGCGGGGAGATACTCGGCTTTTCCTTTTTGTTCTCCTCTTCGAGAATGCGTGCCAGGTTTAACATATGAGCATTCACCTCGCGCTCGATACGACCGGCGAGAGGTTCTTTTTTAGCGTGTTTTTGAAAAGCTTTAAGTAGGGGGAGATAGACCTCATTTACGGCGAGTTCGAATTTCATACGGGGGACGAGGTTGCCGAGTGCCTCCCGAATATCGGGGAGTATTGCCTCGGAGACCTCCATATTATCCCTTGCGATTTTCTCGAGGTCGTCGGCGGAAAGACGGGCATTTTTTGCATTACCGATAGTTTCAATAATATCGGAAATCTTATCGCCGCGAAGAATATCGTTCGCGTCGAGATGTTCCTGAATATCCTTGATGATTCTATACTGTGTTACGGAGTCGATTACAGAATCGAGGGAGCGGTCGAAATTAGTTGCGTAATTTTTATAGCTGGAAAGGACATCGGTGCCGAAAGCGTGATAGGTATGAATATTAACCCCAGAAGCGGACTGACCGATGATGGAGAAAAGCCTTTCCCGCATATTAGACGCGCCGTTTTCGGTATAAGTAAGACAGAGAATATTTTCCGGAGCGGTATCGGTATTTTCTAGAATATAGGCGACTTTACTAGAGAGGAGCTGAGTCTTACCAGTACCGGGGCCGGCAAGGACGAGGAGCGGACCGCCGAGATATTCTACGGCTTGTTTTTGTGCGGGATTAAGCGGCATCTTTTACCTCTTTGATGATGTTTTTAAGGATATCGGCGTGCTCTGGAACGATAAAATCCGGGTAGCGGTCTATGCTATTTATAGCATAGATACCTTCGATGGTAGTATTGCCGATAACTGGCGCATTTCCCTCCGCTAATTCTAGACCGTAGCTAAAGTTACGGGAACGTTCGTTGAGGCAGAGAACGAGGTCTGGAAAGCCGCAGGGGGCTAGGACGGCTCTCGAGTCGCAGCCATTGACATTTAAGACTTCTTCCCACTCGGCTATTATTTTATCGTAGAAAGCTTTATCGTTATTCTCTGGTTGATTGTATCCAGCGGCAATAGCATAGATATTTTTTAGGGCGCCGCAGAGTAGGATAGTTTTTGTCTCGAGGATAGGGTCGATATGAAGGAAATCCGTAGAGAAAAGCTCGGCGAGGAGTTTGTCGCTAGCGGCGAGGACAATTGGTTCCACCTTTGAGCCGGATTTTGCTGCAGAAACTGCCGTTTCGATATCTTCGGCGAAAGCTGCGCCACCGAGCGTGTAAAATTTTTCGAACCCTAGGAAAGGTTTTAGTGAGATGAAACCCTTACTGACACAGACAAGGGGGATATCTTTAGGAAGTTGCGGCAAAATATCCTCCGCCGCGGAAGCTGGAGCGGCATAGATAAGGATCTCCGCTTCTTTAATCGCGTCTTTAAGACTGATGTCTGAATATTTATACGGGTCGTAGAAATTGACTTGATGATTGTTAAACTCTAGGACTTTTGCTAAGGCACCACCATACACGCCTGCGCCTAAAAATGTAATTTTCATCTATAACTTCTCTATGCTATTTATTATTTTATCGATATCGTCATCGGTGATGTGGTATCCGAGGGAAAAACGGACGAGCGGCGGGTAATGTTTGACATGGCCGAGATAGTAATGGGCGCAGAAGTAGCCGGTGCGAGCCATGATGTGTTCGTCGGCGAGGGCGGCGCCGAGGACGTGACTATCGAAACCAGTTTCCTTTTTATCAACATAGAAAGAGATGGTCGGGGTGGCGGTGCGATTTAGGACGTGAAGTTTTTTATGGGAAGAGAGAGCGTTAAATAACCTTTCGGCACGAGCGTAGAGCTCGGCTTTTTCTGATTTGCTGCGTTCGTTTAACCAATCTATGGCGGCGCCGAGGGCGACAATTTCGCCCCAAGCCTGCAAACCCGGCTCAAATAAGGTGTGCGCGTGGTCAGGGTTGGTTCCCGCGGAGAGGACGAAGTCATCTTTTTTTACGTCATCAACCATACCACCGCCGACAAAAGAAGTCTTTATAAACGGAATGAGATTGCGTTTCATAATAATTCCACCAAGAGAAGCGGAGTACATTTTATGCGCCGAGAAACAGATAGCGTCGGCGTCGGTCTTATGTAACAAATCGGAATCGTGCGCCATTCCCTGCGCGGCGTCGATGATTAAAATGCCGTGCTGTTTGTGAATTGTTTTAGTGAGACTTTTGATATTTTCTAGGCGACGACCGTCGAAGTTACAGATACTATTAACGATGACGAGGGCGTGGTCGTAATCTACATCCTCAGGGAGAGAACCGTCGGGGTTACGTTTTACGACCTTACGTTCTAAATGATGATTATTCGCGAAGGAGATGGTCGGGAGAAAAACGGAATTATGCTCGATATCAGAGGTGATGACCTTCCTAATACCTAATTTTTCTACATCTAGCTGAGACAAGATAAGATTTATACCGTAGGTAGTATTAAGAGTAAAGGATACGAAATAATCTTTAGATTTTAGTTTTAAGAATTTTAGGACTTTTTTACGAGTTTCTTCGACTTTCCTGTCGGTTTCTACTCCCCAATTGTATTTTACGCGCTCGCCGCAGGAATTGTGTGTTTCGTAATATTGATTAAGTGCGTTAATAACCGGGCGGGGACGAAGCGATTGACAGGCGCTGTCGAGGTAGATGTCTCCCGATTTTAAGTAGTCGAAATCGCTCATAGGTTACGAGAAGCCTTTTTATCTACGATATAGAGAGGGCGGCCTTGAGTTTCGGCGTGGATATGAGAGATGTAGAGGGCGGTAATGGCCTGTGAAATGAGGACTAGGCCGACGAGGAAGGTAATGAAAATCTCCATTTGGACTGCGCCGTTCCAGTAGAGGTGGAGCGGGTCACCGAGAATATATTGTTGAATAATGACAAACATACCGAGAAGGAAGGAGAAGATAGTGATAATGACACCGATATAGCCGAAGATTAGGAGCGGAGTAGTAGACATAGAGATAAAGCTGTCGATGGCGAGATGGAAGAGCTTAGATAGGTTATAAGATGGTTTACCGGCGATACGGGCGCCGTAAGTGTATTCGATGTATTGTTGATTAAAGCCGAGCCAGTCGATAAGACCACGAGTGATACGGTTATGCTCGGTGAGCTGGTTATATTCGTCGATAACTGCGCGGTCGATTAGGCGAAAATCGGTACTACCAGGGACGGTATAACGATTACCCATCTTACGAAGGAGCCAGTAGAAGAGTTTTGAGCCGAGTTTCTGGACGAGGCCGTGCTTTGTAAAATGATCGCGGACGCCAGTAACAATCTCGGCGCCCTGTTCCCATTTCTCGATAAACTTCGGGATGAGGCTAGGGGGTTGTTGTCCGTCGGCGTCCATAGTCAGGGCGGCGTCGCCCTTTGCGTAGCGAAGCCCGGCGGCGAGAGCTACTTCCTTACCGAAGTTGCGAGAGAAAGAGATGACCTTTATATTACGGCTTTTTTCGGCATACTGTTGTAAAATTGACAACGTTTTATCGGTTGAGCCGTCATTGACAAAAATAGTTTCTATGTTATAATCTTTAATTTTATCGAGAACTGGGAATAATTCCTTATCGAGAAAGTGAGTAATTCCCTCTTCTTCGTTATGTGCGGGGATAATGACAGAGATAGTTTTTTTCATTAAGCTCCTTCCGTTAGGTCAATACCTAATATTATAGCAGATTTCCTTAAGATATCAATCTGTTCTTCATCGGTAAGTTGTCCTAATTTTGTACGGAAAAGCTCGGTGGTCTCGGGGTAGGTAATATCAACGACCTCTAGAGAGCGGGCAGCACCCGGAACCTTACGGAGGGCACCGAGTTTTATCAGGTTATCAACGTGTTCGGCAACGGCGGAAACGGAGGAGAGGCCTAGACCGGCACAGATGTCCCGATAGGACGGAGAATAGCCTTTTTCGGCGATAAAATTGCCGATGAACTCATAAACTAGGGTCTGTTTTTTAGTCAATTTTACGCTCATATGTTAAAATTATAACATATGGCAAAGACAATTGATGGATTTAGTGCAAAGCCTAACAATAAATTAGCCCCTAAAAAGAAGAAAGGGGTGAAAAATGTTGGTGGCGTGGAATTTGGACTACAGCGAAAAACGGCGAAACCGGTACGCGTAAAGATTAGCGATAAACCCATAGCAAAGAAGAAGACTCGGAAGGAGGCTTCGGAAGATTTTCTTGCTCCGGTCGGAACATTCGGGCTTGATATGAATTTAGATGAAGGAGATTTAGTACAAAAGTCTAAAAAGAATAAGAAGGTAAAGAAATTGGGCAAGGAGAAGAAAAAGGGTAGCAAGAAGAAGCGTATTATAATTATAGTAATTTTGTTGTTGATTTTAGGGGCTGGGATATTTGCTTTTTTGTACGTAAATGGTTTCCTCAGTAAAGTAACGAACGGGAACGCGGGTATTTTTGATTTTATTATGGCGAAGGATGTAGAGTTAAAGAAAGACAGTAACGGAAGGACAAACGTACTTGCGTTTGGGACATCTGGATATAATATGGAAGGCGACGAGGGGAACGGGGTGCATGACGGAGCGCAGCTAACCGACTCGATTATGGTGATATCTTTTGACCAAGAGACGAAAGATGTGGCGATGGTGAATTTGCCGCGTGATATGTATGTGAAAAAGACTTGTACCTCGACTGGGAAAGTTAATGAAGTCTATTGGTGCGCGGACCCGAAGGGTGATAATGAGGCGGCCGGGGCAGACGCATTAGCGAAAGCGGTACAGGAAATTTTCGGAATAGAGATACAATATTATGTGCATGTAAACTGGGGCTCGCTCGTACAGGTGGTAGATTCTGTAGGCGGAATTACGCTTACGCTAGATGAGACGATTCAGGATAGCTGGACAAAGACCTACATCAAGGCGGGTGAAACGGTGACCTTGAACGGCGAACAGGCATTAGGTCTGGCGAGAGCTAGACATGGTACGGCGGGTGGCGATTTTACGCGCGGGGCTAGCCAACAGAAAATTTTAATGGCACTACAGGAAAAGTTGTTACAAGGCGGAATTGATATTTCCGAGGCGCTCGGGCTAATGAATGCGTTAGGTGATAACTTGCGAATGGACTTTAATGCGGACGAGATAAAGACACTTTCGCATATAGCTGGCGATGTTTCCCTAGATAGTATGCGTCAAATTCCGCTGACCAATGTAGATGGAAAGAATTATGTAACAACACAGACGATAAATGGTATATCTTATGTTGTTCCAGTGGGTGGTGCGGGAAATTATACTGAATTACATAAATATATCGCTAAGATGCTCTCGACGGACCTGGCGGTACGGGAAGATGCGAAAATATTGGTTCTAAATGGCTCCGGAGTTAGCGGCGTGGCTGCGACGGAGCAGAAGGCACTAGAGAGTGCAGGATTTAATGTAGGAGGAATTGGTGACGCTCCGTCCGGGACTTATCCTGATAAATATTACCTCTACGATGTCACTGGTACTATGAACGGAACTAAGGCATCACTAGAGAAACGATACGACACGGCCGCGCAGAGTGCCGAGAATATACCACAAGGGATCAATAGTAAGGGTTACGACTTTGTAGTGATTATTGGGAAACAAGGAGAGTAGGAACTGGGGGCTTCATTAACTCCCAGCCGCTTCCAGATTTACGAATAACCGCGGTATAGTGAATTAAATTATAATGTTCGGAGCTACCAGTAGTAATATTTACGTAGGAAAGTCCGTTTTTCTCTTCCGCGCTAATTACGCTGAACTCTTTGTCGATATGTTTATAACCGGTTTTGATAAATTCTAACGGGTCGGTTTCGGAGTTTTGATGAAAGCCGGAAAAAGGGTTTTCTGGCTTCCTAACTTCTACGTTATAGTCGGAAAGCGGGCGAGAAGTATCAAGAGAGGCCAGCTTTTTTAGAGCGGATTCCAGAGAACCTTCTGTCGCATCGACGATGAGAGTAAGGTTATCATCCTTGATAGTATAACCGAGGGTGTAGAGGGTGTTTTTTATCGGTAAATTCGCAATAATAGGCCAGGTTTTACGCTCTTTATTTCCCTGTTCGACCGAAGCGGTGCCTGGGGTAATGGTATCTTCTGGCTGCGTAGTAAATTGTTGGACGAGATAGAAAATAATCGCGGAAAGAATTAAGACGGAGAATATAATACCAAAAATGATAATAGCGATTTTTTGATGTTTAAACGTGGGTTTTTGACTATTTTGCATTAAGCGATTTTCGAAATGATAAGCTTACGTTCTTTACCGACGCCTTCGGAATGAGTAGTAATATCCGAGTAATCTTCGGCGAGTTTATGAACTACGCGGCGGTCCGCAGGGTTAAGATCTAGAGACATAGGTTCGCCGGTATCGCGAACTTTCTTAATCCACTCCTCGGCGCGTTCGGCAATACGCTCAGCGCGAGCACGCTTATAGTCGGCGATATCGACATTAACCCTAGTAATCTCCGCCTCTTTTGCGCCGAGAGACATACTGACGATAGTTTGCAAAGCGCGGAGATTGTCTGCGTTTCTACCGATAAGTAGCGAATTCATACTAGTAGATGGGACGGAAAGTTGGATAACATCATCCTCGATTGTAGAATCTACCGCGACGTTAATACCGAAGAACGATAGTAAGTCCTCTAGGTATTTAGTTGCGAAACGAATGGCTTCATCTCTGTTCATTTTTTTCTCCTTTTCTTATTATCAGAGGCGGAAATGCGAGTAATGTGTCCTTTTTCTTTTTTGGCGTTTTTATCTTTTGTTTTATCATTTACGATTTCAGCTTCTTCGATATTGCGCAATTCTTTTAGAACGGCCTCATCAGCTTTTTGTTCCATTTCATCTTCGGTACGGTTAAGTATAATTCTCTGTTGAATTACGGTAATAATGTTAGATAAGTGATAGTAGAATACAAGCGCGCCAGGGAGGCTAAACATAATAATAAACATCACAAACGGCATCATGTAAGACATTTGCCTAGAAGCGATAGCATTTAAGTCAGCCTGATCAGGGTCATCTCCGTTCGCGGCCCGTTTAAGCATTTCTCTAAAGGAGCGACCCTTCTTCTTGCCTTCGGAAGGGAGTTGTTGGCGGGACATAATATACTGTACCCCGGCCGAGGCAATAGCGAAGAGAAGGATGATTATTGTACTGACCGAAAAGTGACCAGTAAGAACATCGGAAGCACGAGTATCTAGATTTACGATACCGAAGAGCTGCGGGTGGAAATCATAGCCATTTTCGGAATTCTCAAGATATCTATCCTGTTTCTCGGAGACATCTTTAATACGGTCGAGATTTTTTATCGGTTCGTAGGCGCAGTTCCCTACATTCGTATATCCGCAAGTATCACCGGAAGGGCGAGGATTAGCGATTGCGGAGATACCGGCAAAGAGAGCGATAAAGATAGGGAGTTGAATAAGTAGGGTACCTACGGAAGCCATAGGCTTAATATTATTACGCTTATAGAGGTCGAGCATTTGTAGAGATTCCATCTGCCGATTACCTTTACAGCGTTTCTTAATCTCGGCAAGCTCCGGTTGAATCTTACGCATCATTTTAGTCTGATGTAGCTGTTTCTTAACGAGTGGCCACATACAAATCTTTACGATAACGGTAAATAGAATTATCGCAAGACCAAAGTCACCGACGAAATTATAGATGATAAAGAGGATGTTCACGATAGGGCGAACGATAATTGTATCAATTAACCAAAACATATTGGTACTATTGTACCATACTCTGCTCAATAAGAGAAGCGATAGTGCTTTCTAATTCTTTAAAGTCCATGGTAAGAAAATCTTTAGAATAAATTATAAAGATAAAATCTTTTTTTGCGGAAAAATCGTGCGTCTTTTTATAAAGACGGATGGCCTCATAAACCCTACGACGAATACGGTTACGACCGACGGCGGTCTTATTAACCTTCTTTGAAACGACGACGGCAAAACGCTGGAAGCCACGGGTGTTTTTAGTGTGGACCAGGGAGACCTTTGCCGTGCGGATGGTCTTACCGTGCTTGTAGACGTAGCGGACGCCGCCACGCGAATGAAATCTGAACCGCTTGTTTAACATATAGTTATTATATCATTTTTGTAATGTTTTGTAGAGTGGGGTGGATTTTATGAGCTCGTTGTGCGAGCCGCGGGCGGCGATGGTGCCGTGGTCGATAACAATGATATCGTCGGCCTCGCGCATTAATTCGGGCTTGTGGGTAATCATGATTACAGTATGTGTCTTGCCTAGCTTCTTCAAAACCTTAGTAACTTCGGCGGAGGCGTTGTCGTTTAGAGAGGATGTAACCTCGTCGAAAAGTAGAATTTCGGATTTTGAGAGGAGCGTGCGAGCGAGGGCGAGAAGCTGTTTCTGCCCGGCGGAGAGGTTGCTGCCGTCAGAGATTAGCTTTGTGTTGTAGCCGTTTTTTAAACGCATAATGTCATCATGAACCCCAACGGCTTTACAGGCTGCGACTTGGTGCTCGTGATTATTATCGATAAGATTAAGGTTTTCGCGGATAGTCATATCGAAGACGAAAGGTTTTTGTGTAACAATAGAGACGTTTGTCGCGTAAACTTCTTTTGTATAAGTAGAAATATCTTTATCGTCGATTAGGATTCTACCACGAGTAGGTTTATAGAGACGAAGTAATAGACGGAAAATGGTCGATTTACCGGAGCCGGATTTTCCGACAATAGCGGTAAAAGTGTGTGGCTCGATAGTAAAACTTAAATCTTTCATACGATTTTTACGGTCGTAGGCAAAATTGACTTTCCTAAACTCAACTTTTCCGGAAATATCATCAGTATTATCCGAGCCGAATTTCTGCATATTAGGATTTTTATAGTTAAGGAACTTGTAAAGCCGGTTTATGGCGACAACGCTTTTTGAGAGTTCATGAATAGTATCGGTAGTCTTATTATAATTATCAATCATATCTTCGTAATATCCAGTAATGAGAACTAAGGTAGCGATAGTAGCTTCACCTCTTAAGATGAGATAGGCTGCGATAAGATAAATAGTAATACGGCCGATACCAAGGAAAACTGGTACGGCGGAATCGGCAAGATCTTGATGGGCGCGCTTTTTTAGATAAGCCTTTCGCCAAGATTTAAGGATATTATTAAAGAACTCACGTAAGTCGGACTTCATATTAAACGAATGAACTTCTTTATGACCGTCGATAATTTGGGCATAGAAGTCGGCGAGAGAATCTTGATGTTCTACTTGAGTAGAATTATAACGATCTCGGCGATACATATGAGAAATGAAGAAAATCATACTGATAAATATACATACAACAGAAATTACGCCAAAAAGCAAGTTGACAAACAATAAAATGATTGCGGAAATGAAAATGCTGATGAAACAACTGATACAATCGAAGGAAAGGTCTGGAATCTTACGGCAATTATCAACGTCGCGAAAAGCGGTGCTAATGATCGTTGCGCGAGAAATATCTTCGGAATAGTTCGCCGGAAGGGTTGAGACTTTTTCGAGGATTTTTTCCTGTAATCGATTATGGATATAGTTGGCATTTTTGTAATAAGCCCAGTGATTATAATGTCGGCAGATAATATAGCCAAATGCCGTGACTCCGAAAATACCGACATAAATCAGCGCCGTGTGGTAACCCGCAACGGTAGCATAATTAACTATTTCCGAGGCGATGAAGGGGAGGATTAAGAAAGTTGCGGTACGCAAAGTTGCAGAGAGGAGGAGATGGGTAAGGAGGATTTTATTAGTCGCGCCGAGCTTAAAGAACTTATGAATAGTCTTTGTATATCTAAACATTATTCCCTCCTTCCTGGCTTGGTAATTTATTTTGGAGGTGGCGGTAAACGCTACTGCGTTTCATTAAGCCTTCGTGAGTGCCGGAATCGGAGATTTTACCGTGGTCTAGGACAATAATACGGTCGGCAATTTTCATGAGGTCTGGTTTTTTAGTAATCATAATAATCGTGCGTTTTCCAGAAAGTTTTCTAATGAGACGGGGGATGAGTTTGGCGGTGTCGGGGTCGAGAGAAGTGGAAATATCGTCGAGAAGTAGAACTTCAGCGTCGGTCAAAATCGTGCGGGCGATAGAAATCATCTGTTTTTGCCCGCCGGAGATGTTTGTAGCATTTTCGCGGAGAATTGTATTGTATCCCTGCGGTAGAGATTCAATAAAATCGTGGATGCCGGCGGTTTTACAGGCTTCGATTTGATGTTTTATATCTGTATCGACAAAATCTAGGTTTTTTCTAATAGACATATTAAAAATAAATGGAGATTGGTTAGCGACGGCGACGTTGCTGGTATAAACCTCCCGAGAAAATTCGGAGATTTCGGTATTGTCGAGGTAGATTTTGCCTTTTGTCGGGCGATTCAGGCGAAGAATAAGGTTAAAAAGCATGGTCTTCCCTGCCCCCGGAGTGCCGACGATGGCAACAAATTCGTGTGGGCGAATTTTAAGGTTGATATCACTAAGAATTTTCTGACGGTCTAGGGTAAAATAGACATTTTTAAAGGTTAGACTGCCCTTTAGTTTATCAAGGTTAAGGTCGCCAAACCGTATTTCTTGGTCTGATTTATAGTTTAAAATTGTATGAACGCGCCTTACCGAGGCATTAGTAAGGCGAATTTCTTTTACTGCGTCCATAAAATCGCCAATGTAGCCAATAAGGTCGGCATGGTAAGCGCAAATCATAATTAATATATCAATCTGAAATCGGCCAGTACTCATCTGCCAGATAAGAATGATATAGATAAGGGTCTGGAAAATATAATAAACAAGGCCGATATCACCATCACGCAAGGCTTCGTAATAATGCTGTTTCTTATAGGATTTATTATAGTTACTTTGAATTTTTGATAAATTATGTTTTAATTTTGGTAGCATATGAAAAGTGCGGACTTCTTGAAGTCCGGAGACGGTTTGACCGAGAAAAGTAGAATATTTATCCTCGGAGTGTTGAGTTTTCCACCAGTAAAAATTAAAGTGTTTATCGGCGAGGTCTTGAACTGCGACATAGAGAGTAGCCGAAGCAAACATAATGACCGCAATGGGTGGGCTATAGGTAGCGGAGATAATCAAAACGGCGAGGATTTGGATTAGGGTTGTAAAATATTCGGCAACCTCATCGACCATTTCGCCGATAGAAAAAACATCGGTGTTAATCGTATTCATGAGCTGGCCTTTACTGATTTTTTTAGTGAAATTATGGTCGATAAGGATAAGTTTATCGAAGATTTTAGACTGGAGAGCTTGATAACTATGCGCGACGTTCCAACTATAAGCTTTATAGTTTATAAATAAACTAAAACGGTATCCGAGACAAATGATGGCGTAAATAAATATATATAGATATGTTTTTTCGGCGTTTCCTTCGGTAAGTGCCTCGATAATGAGTGCTATCACAAAGGGGCGGACGACACTAAGGCCTTTATAGAGTAGTGCTGTGATAAAGTTAAGTGCAAAAAGGAGTGGGCTAATCTGAGCGATGCCGAAATATTCGCGTATTAGCTTTATATGGTCCCTTAGCATTACCTTTATTATAGCACAGTACTCCTTGCGCAAAACCAGAACTTATCTTATTCAAGTCCGCTTCGCTCGCTCCTGTCGTCACAGGGCGAGCTCGCTGCTGCGCCCCCGTCGGGCGCAGATGCTTGAATAAGATAAGTTCTGGTTTTGCGCTTGTAGTATTTCTGCGTATTAAATCTTAGGCGCTGAGGCGGGCGCGGCCTTTGATGCGGCGGCGCTTTAGAACCTGGCGGCCAGATTTAGTAGCATTGCGCTTCATGAAGCCATGCTCAGCTTTACGCTGGCGTTTGTGTGGCTGATATGTACGTTTTGGCATAAATAATCCTATAATAGTTTTAATATTTACAAATCTTGTTCTAGTATAGCACAGTTTTCCACTTTTCTCAAGGAGTTTTCCACATTTTTACATCTTTAGGTGGTTGGTTGTGGAAAAGTTTACCCCTGTTAGGGGGAAGTATTATTATGTAATATTGTGGAAAAGGGGTGTGAGATGTGGAAAAATATGTTAGAATAGGAGTAGTATAAGTGTTTGAGGAAGTGGGTGGCAAAGGAGGTATAAGGTCGTGTCCGACATTGAGTTTGTCAAAGTAGTCTCGGGGTGGGGTAGAGATTATGTTTGATGTGTGGAAAAATGTATTAGCCGAGTTAGAACAGTCGGTGCCGCGAAATGATCTTAAGGTGTGGTTTGATGGGGTGAAGGTAGTAAGCGTTGATGATGGCAAGCTACTAATATCTACACCAAATGTATTTAAGGCTAAAATGATAGAAAGTAGGTATAGCGACCTAGTCAAAGAAGCTTTTAAGCATAATGACGTGGAAGTTAAAGAGTTAGAGTTTGTGGAGCCGGAGAAAAAGGGTGCGAAAAAACGTGTTCAGAGAAGTGTGAGTGTAGGAAGTATACAGGTAGGGAGTGTAGCTAAGAATAGCGCTAAAGTAGAGAAAAGCACAGAGCCGTTTCGTACGGGACTGATGAGTGATTATTCTTTTGATAATTTTGTGGTGGGAGAGAATAACGAGGTGGCGGTAGGGATTGCGAAGAATCTAGTTAATGATTTAGGCGGAAGATATAATCCGTTCTTCTTGTATGGTGGGCCAGGATTAGGTAAAACACATCTCGTACAGGCGATTGGGAACGAGCTAATTAGAAATAATAGGGAGCTGAAGCTATTATATATGCCGACTAGTGATTTCTATTCTGAATTCGTACGGATGATTAGAGCAAATCAGGGCGATAGGTTCGGACAGAAATACCGAAGGCTTGATGTGTTGATTTTAGATGATTTTCAGTCTATTGTCGGTAAGGAAAAGTCTCAGGCGGCATTTTTCGATATTTTTAATGATTTATACCAAAGGAACAAACAGATTATACTTACTTCAGATAGATTACCGGAACAGATAGAAACCCTAGACCCGAGGTTGTCTTCTAGATTAGCGTGGGCGGGACCGATAGATATTAGGATGCCAAGCTTCGAAGAGCGATGTGCAATTCTAAAGGCAAAGGCGGAATTTAGTGGGTACGACATTGATGATGAGGTGATTGAATATATTGCTGATAACGTAAAGACAAATGTGAGGGAGTTAGAGGGAAAACTAAACGGGATATTAGCTTACGCCGAAATAAAAGGGGTTTCACCGTCCGAAGTGATAAATAGTGGGCTTGTCGGCATTAGCCCACAAGATAAAAAGGGTGCGATTACCTCTAAACAGGTGATTTCCAAGGTGGCTAAGCAGGCCGGTATAACAGTCGCCGAATTGACGGGCAAGAGCCGGGTGGCAAACATTAAGACCGCTAGACAGGTGGCTATGTATTTATTATCGGAAGAATTAGGAATGAGTACGACAAAAATTGCATCAGAGGTAGGAGTAAAAGACCATACGACGGTTATGCATGGTATAAGAAAAATCAGAGAGGACTTAAAATTAGATTTTAAACTAAGAGAGCTAGTAGAGGGGGCACGAAATGCAATTTATGCTTAGTGTGGAAAAAGTTGTGGGAAAGTTGTGGAGAGGCATGTGGGAAAGTTGCGAAAAGTTTTCCACCGTTTTTGATATTACTATAAAATTATGTTATAGTATGCGAAAAAGTGTTCGGGTTTTGCAGAATGTGGAAAAGTTTTCCTGGGAGATTTGCACAGAAAATTTGTTCGGTTTTTCCCTGTTATGGAGATGTTTTGCATGATTTCCACATAGCTTATTACTATTATTAAATAATATATAAATAAAAGGAGTGTATATAATATGAAAATTACCGTATCGCAGGACAAGTTGGCCAAAGCATTAAATATAGTAAGTAAAGTAGCGATGGGAGCAAAGGCTACTTTACCAATCCTTAGCAATGTCTTAATTAGAGCTGACGATAAAAAAGTGTCTTTAACTACAACCAATTTAGATATGGCGGTAGTTAATTATGTGCCAGTTATAGATGCGGAAAACGGTGCCGTAACTGTTCCGGCGAGGCTTTTAGCAGAGTTTGTGGGGAATTTACCAAGAGGAGAAAAAATTAAAATAGAAGCGGAAGGAGCAAAGGTTAAAATTTCCTCCGGGAGATACTCTTCTACGATTAATGGGACTTTAGCAGATGAATTTCCAGAATTACCGGAGCTAGATGAGGAGAAAAGTGTTTCTTATAAGATGGGAATTGATGAGTTTAAACTGGGTATATCTGAAGTAATTGTTGCGGCTAGTGGTGATACAACCCGTCCGGCATTAACTGGTGTTTATTTTAATACTGCGGATGGGGTGTTATATGTAGCAGCTACAGATGGATATAGGTTAGCGGAGAGAAAATTGATTAATAAGGTGGAGGACCAGATAATGGTGATTGTGCCGGCAGCAACATTACAGGAGGTGATGCGTTCGATTACGGATGATATTAGTGAAGTAGAGCTGGTATTTGAGGAGAATCAAGTGAGATTTAGATTAGGTGAGACGGAGATTACCTCGAAATTAATTGATGGGACATTCCCAGATTATAGACAGTTAATTCCGAAGGATAATGATATACAGGTAACATTAGATAGGAGTGAGCTGCTAAGAATTACAAAGATGGCAGCGATTTTCTCTAGAGAGTCTAGTAGAGCGATTAGTTGTGAAACGGATGCGGATAAGGGGATATTTTCAGTATCTTCGATTGCAAATGAGGTCGGAGAGAATAAGTCTGAGATAGAGGTAGCGGTTGATAAATCTGGGGTGATTAAGTTGGATTCTAGATTCTTGATGGACGCGCTAAACGTCTTAGAAGAGGATAATATAGTATTTTCATTTTCAGAGAAAGTAGCTCCGGTAGTGTTGACAAATGAAAAAAGTACTGACTATACACATATTGTAATGACGTTAAACGTATAATTCGATGATTTTAAGAAGGGTAAAATTACAGAATTTTAGAAGTCATGAGGCTTATGTTTTAGATTTTGAGCCGGAAATCACACAGATACTTGGAGAAAACGGTTGGGGGAAAACATCGGTTCTAGAGGCGATATACATTACACTGAGGGGGAAAAGTTTTCGGGCGACAGATAAGGATATTTTGCGGAGAGGTTCGGAGTTTTATCGAATAGAAACGGAGTTTAATGATGGAGCAAGGGTGGTGGCGGTATTTTTGGGAAGCGAAGGAAAGACATTTTTAGTCGAAGATAAGAAAGTGCGAAGATTGCCGAAAAAGAATAGATATCCAGTAGTGCTGTTTTTGCCAGATGATTTAAGATTAGTGGGGACTAGCCCGACAAAAAAACGAGATTATTTTGATAAAGTTTTGAACCAGTTTTCCACAGGGTTTTCCACAGCTTTATCTCGGTATAATAAGGCGTTAAAACAGAGAAACGAACTATTAAAACAGGATTTTTGCGACAGTAATTCCCTGTTTTCGTGGGATGTAATGTTGGCAAAATACGGGGTGGAAATTAGAGATTTTCGTAAAAAGTTGGTCTTAGAGATAAATGAGAGATTAACAGAGGTATATAGGTCGATTGCGCAGGTAGATGATGAGGTTGAGTTGATCTATGAACCTTATATCGGGGATGTAGATGAGAGCGGGTATTTAAAATTGTTAGCTTTAGACTATGACAGAGATAGATTGACTGGGCATACGAATTTCGGGATACATAAAGATGACTTTGAGTTTTTATTTAACGGGGTGGATGCTTCGGTGACGGCTTCTAGGGGAGAGACGAGAAGTGTGGTGATTGCGCTAAAGTTTATTGAGGCGGATTTGTTATATGAAAAAATAGGAGTGAGACCGATAATATTATTAGATGATGTATTCTCGGAGTTGGATGAAACAAGACAGAAGGCACTAATAAAGAATTTTAAGGATAATCAGGTTGTGTTGACGAGCGTTGGCGAGAGTTCTAGTTAGATGTATTACAAAAGGTGTATTTTATAATGTAGTTATCGGTAGTAATATTATTTTCTTTGAGCCAGGTATCAGCAACGGTCTTATAGATAGAGGACAGTTCTTGATTACTACAATCGTTAATAGAAACATTAATTGTTAGCCTATTGCTACTGTCAATTAAATACGAGGCTGAGAAGCGGTCAAGAGGGTCGAAATAAGGGAGAAAATAGATGACACGGTCATTAGTTCCGGCGGCAATAGAAAACATGTCTTGGCAGTTAAAATCGGGATAGATAGCTAAAGATTCATCTTGGAGGCAGGAGGCATAGTCAGTGTAATCACCGGATCCGGATTCATTGTTATTATCCTGATCGGCCCAAATATAATGAAGTTGGTAAGATTGTTCCAAGCTAGGGATATCTACAATGTATGAAACTTCATGGGTTCCGAGGCGAGGATTGTCGATTTGAACGTAAGTATCGTTGCGTATATTGATATCTTTGACATCTTTAGGGTTGATGTTGGTATTGTAGTCAATAGTAGAATAGAGAGCATGAGTGATGAAGTCTATTTTTTCGGGATTTTTTGGATAATTTTTAGAGATTTCTTCTAGGTTATTGATTTTTACTTGAGTGTCGGAATATTTGCTTTTTGGAATGAGTATAATAACGATCGCAGAAATTATAATAATAGTAAAAATTATGATAAATATAATACGTTTTGTTTTACTCGCCATTTTTTAGATAATCCTGTAATTTATTCATATCAACATGATCTGAAAGATCGACTATCTTAGAGTTAGTTGAGACACCCCACCAGTCAGAGAGCGTGCCGCTAGATTTATCGATGAAAGCTGAACCGCCACCGCCTTGCAGCCCGTTGCCTTCACCCCAACCTGTAGATTTACAGCTAGAATGACCGACTAAGAATGTGCCGTTGTCGATACCTAGAAGAACGCCAGTATGTGTAGGACTGCTTTGAAATATAGAAAATGGAGAAGTTGGGGTAGTAGTAGCTTTAAGCCCGGGATTGGCGGCTATAAGAGAGTCGACAATATCAGAACCTTGGATAGTGGCTGGCGGGTTTAAGTTGGTGAATTTTCGGATGAAGAACGAAGAGAAACTAGAGCAATTTGAGCCACCACCGCCCTGACAGTTGGCTGCGTCGAAGTTCCATTGCGCTGCGCCAATGGCGTTCGTTGTACTGTTATTCTTGTTTGCGCCGTAATTTTTCGCATATCTAATCGCTTGATCATAGGTTAGGCCATCCTCACTAATTTTGGATGAGATACCGCCAGTGTTGGCACTACTTTTAAGACGGAAGACACGGAAATACTCGTGATTCCATTCGTCGTAAAGGACGTTTGAGCCTGTTTGTCGGGTTTGAATATACCCGACGTGATCATGCCAAGAGGCAGAAGCAAAATCACCATATTCCTCGCCGTATTCTCCGATGTAGATTTGAGTGTGATGGTTGTCGGCGAAAACATCGCCAGGTCTTAAATCTGATTTGCTTTTTATACTATCTGTGACTTCTTCCCAAATGTTTGGGCGAGAAGGAAGTTGAGTTATTATACCGCTAGAACTCGTTTCTTTATAATCTGGGTCGACGCCGGAGGCGAGGATTGAGGCGGAGACGAAGACATTACAGGCGGTAGCATCGGCGCTTTTTAGATTAAAATCTTTGATGGCTTGAGCGTATTCTGGCTTTGGATTCTTAGCGCAGGCGTCTTTCTGGGCTGGATACGGTACATTATTACCATTGGCGTCGGTACACTGTCCGGTATCCATGTATGGCCAGGCGAGGCCGGCGGCAGTTTTTGCAAGGGCATCGCCTCCACTGCCAGATTCGGTATAGCTGTTGCTTGCCTCGGTGCTATCTTTACATTCGGCACTATAGGTTTCCCCTTCACTGTTGTAAATACTACCAGATGGTTCGTAATACTCGGCCTTTGCACTTAAATCTGGGTACATAGCGCCGTTATCTTCAATGTTTTGAGCAACTTCTTCAGAAGTAGGCCAGCCCTTTTCTTTAGCTATTTTTCTAACTTTTTCAATAGTGGAGTGAACTACTGGGTAATAATATGATTCTAATTCGGAGCATGATGAAGCGTTTGGGCCGCAGACATATGGCCAACCGATTTTTCGGATAAATTGATCTAGGTCGAAAGTGTCTTTGCTTGTATAGTTGAATGCCTCGCGATAATATGAACCATTACGTAGGAAGTCTATTGTATAGCCAAGAATCATATTTTCGACGCTTGAATATTCGGTCCATTTACGGCCTCCGGAGACAAACTTACCTGGTACATTATAATGGTCCGCACTGGAGTAGGTTAGCCCCATCCAGTTGTAGTTACGGTCTTGATTCCAAACCATAGCTGCGGCGCTATTTGGGGTTAGGATTGTATCGGCACCGACTTTTGATTCTGCCCACATTTGCCCGAAAGATATTTCCCAGGGGACACCATAAGTCATTTGTAAATCTATAGCAAGCTGACCATAACGCTCAACGACTTTTTCGAGGTTTACGTTTGGGTCGCTAGTAAAATCAGAATCGTCGTAACTCGTAGTTGAGGTGTCTGATGTCTTAAATTCATTTGAGGCGGGCGAGCGAGTACCGGAGGTTTTTGTGGCGGCGACAGGAATATTGCTAAATTCATTATAGGTAGCTTCGGCGGCGTTGCGACGGGCGGCGGCATCTTGATAACGTCCGGGATGTATGCTTTTTACATAAGAATCTTCTAGGTAATCTGAACCTCCGGTAGCTCGTTCCGCCTCGGCTAGGAAGAGATCGGAGTAACTTCTTGCACCAGCAGCACCGGTTTTGTTATCTACTTTGTCGATATTACTAAGGAAACCACTAGTAAATCCAGTATATTCTTTAGTGAGATAATCTAACTCCATTTCTAGGGCTTGAGTAATAATATCTTCGTCAATAGCTGGCTCATCATAGCCGGTGAACCAGAGATTACCAAAGGTATTTTCCATTCTAGAGATGAATTCACTATTATATTCTTTTGACCATTGAATTAGGCCATAATATTGGCCGCCGCTATGCTGTTGCTGAAAAGGGTTGTATTTACCGTCTTCGACGTCTATATTGCCGAGAATGCCAGAGATTGCTGCGGGGTTATCGGAAACACCATTAATTCCGGCATTGACAAAATAATTCCAAACTTTTACCTTACGAGTATCGCCAGATAAGGTAGTAGCGGCGCCGCCTGGGAAAGCATTGTAAACCGCGTTGACCCAAGCTTCGTAGCCACCATTACTGTTTGGGTGAATTTTTTCTTTATCGGAGTCGAAAAAATCTTCTTTATAGACGGATACCCAATCGGCAAGGTATATATTGTCGTGGGAATTAGCAGTTTCTTCTAGGAGTTTATTGCCACTTTCGTAGGTGTCTTTTGGTGTTTTTGAGTTTACGAGAATAACTGTAGTGTCCTTGTCGATAAGTTTTAGGAGAGCGTCCATATCTTTTTGAGTCCAGCCACCATTTGTACCGAGAGCAAAAACAAGGTAGGGTTTCAGCTCGTTGCGCTCGATAATTCCCTTTAAGATGTTGATACCGGAAGGGCCGCCTTGGTCACTATCTTTATTTACGAATTTACCCACTTGAATATAAGGATCTGATTTGCCGATACCGAAATCGACGTCGCCACCAAATTTTTTGTTGATTAAACTTTTTGCGCCAACAGAGTACGAATCGCCGATCCAGGTTATCTCGTTGCTGGACGGCTTAGTACTATTATAGGTTTCACTATTATTTTTTGGGACACATTTAGTAGAATCGGCATCGGGGTCATAGAAGATAATGTTATTTTCGGCGAAATGACGTAATGTTGTTTCGCTTATTGCAGAGACTGGGTGAATAACAGTAACTACGGAAAGTACACACAAAATAAATGTGCGTAAAAATTTTTTAGTTCTGACCTTGAACATATACCTATTATAGCATAAGTAGTTTTAGTAGGCTAGATTTGGCCACAGACTGGTGTAAAGTTATAATAGAAGTCTTCCGGCTTAAAATCTAGAGATTTAATCCAATCTATAACGTAATTTTGTCCATCAAGGAATTTACCTTCATCTTTACAGGAACGAATAAGGACACTTAGATATCTTTCTCCGGGGTGCTCGGTTCCTTCGAGGAAGGTGGCAATATTAATGCGGACGGCAGCACCAGATTCAGTCATATTAACATGAGGAAGATATTTTGAGATATCGTCGATAGGATTCTCGGAGCTTCTACAAGTAGAATTTTCATAAATCATATCTTCGATGCGCGGACAAGTGATTTCGGCAGAAATGTCATTATTGTAAGAACTTTTTGCATTAGTCCAAGTAAAGTTGACAACATAACTTTGTTCTAATTCGGGGATGTCGAGGAGGAAATTTACGCGGTGAGTTTCGTCATCTACTTTGTCTTTGTATGAATCTTTACGAATTTCTGCATCGTAGATTTTCTCTAATTTCGGATAAGAAAGTTCTAAGGTTGTAGTAGTAGCGTTTTCGATAGCTTGTTTGTATTTTTGCGGGGCGGATGAATATTCGGAGAAATTTATAATCTTAATTTTTGCTGGATTGTTATTGTTAGAGAGCAAGATGGAAACAACAATTATAGCCGCAACAAAGATAATAATTACCGACAGAAAAAGAACCTTTTGTTTAGCTGTGGTGTTTTTAATGATTAACTTAATAGTATCCACGAGTTAATTATAGCATAAGAATTAAGACTTTAGTTTCCTTTTCGATACCATTTAACGACGGCACCATTACCGTAAGTAAGGCTTTCGCCGCCGGCCATCGGCGCGCGTTCGTCGAGAGAGGCGGAGGCGATTTTTGATTCAAAGCCGGGGATGTTACCAACATAGATGAAAGTGTGTCCTGGGCTAAAGGCGACATCGCCTGGTTCGAGAATAGTAGTATCGATTTCAGTAGTAGGGCTATCGTTTAATAACGTCCAACCGTGTTCTTTAACCCAGTTTTCCTGTGTGTAAGTATCGCCACCTGGGGTGTTATATTCTGGTTCGAAGCCAGATTCCTGAAGCAGGGTCGTAACGAAGCCACCACAGTCCACGCCGCGATATTTAATACCACCGACGTATTTATTAGTGGAGAGACGGTTATTTATGGCGTCTTCGTAATCTGGACGCATATCGACGAATGGTGCGCTGTGGTATTCTGGCCAGGCGTATTGTAGGACGAGCTCCTGGAGCGCGCCGGCGTCGCCACTCGCCGTAACGCAGCCATTACTAGAATTAGTATGACTAGTTAATGCGTTAGCATAGAGTTCGGCAAGAAGGTTTTGGCCGTCAACGCTAGGATGTAGGCCGTCTGAGGCAAGGAATTTTTCTGGATCTTCGGAGACGGCTTTTGCCCAGTCGATAAGATAGATATTTGAATTATTATCGGAAACCTTTTTTAATAATTCGTTATTATGATTATAGCCGTCGATGAGGTCTGAGCGGGTACTGTAATTTGTAACTAGATAGAGGTTATGATTCCCTACCTCATCTATAACTTTAGTGATTTGATCTTCGGTAAGATTTGGTGAGTTTGAACCAAGTTCGTAGATAAGATTATCACGGACGGTGAGATTTTTTAGGATTTCATAACCTTCGCTCCATGGACGCCCTACGCGAGAATCGATTGTAGCTTCGGGAAGTTTTTCAAGGATTTTATCTTTTGAACCCTCGGTGATGCTATCGCCGATAATGTTTAAATTAGCGCCGTTATTAAAAGTGGAAACGCTTTTATCGGAAGCCTCGATGGTACTATTTGCGAAAGTTTCATAGAAGGCTTCGGCGTCGGTAGCGCGTTCGGGGTGGGCGGAGATGTAGGGGTTCTTCGGAACTTCAACTTTTTCAAGGAAGTAAACTGCGGCGTCATAGACGGAATTAGTGTTAAAGAAATCTGGCCACTTTGTCTCGAGCTCGTCTTTTAGGAACTGTAATTCCATAGCGATAAGTGCGTCGGTAGTGTCTTCGCCGGCGAGTTCGAGTAGTTTGTCGCCGTCAATAGCATAACCGTCACTATAGATTTCGCGTTCGATGAAGTAATCGATAAGATTAGCGTCTTGCGATTTTATATATTCTAGTAAATCAACGCGGCGTTGGAAGGACCAGCCGATAAGGCCGATACCGTAGGAGATGTCTGCGTGTGAAAAAAGGTCGAAATCTGGGTATTTATTAGCGAGTGCAACCTCGTGGATGACGGGGTTAAAGTGAGACTCGTGGAGCATATTACCCATAACTCCGGCGGCTTGTTCTTCGGTCATAAAACTAGTAAGGCCGGTCCAGATTTTTTCGTTGATGGTAGTACCATAAACCGTAACATCGCCAGAGAAACTATGACAAGTGTTTGAGCCGTAGGGGTTATAGTAATAAATGCCGTTTTTTGCGTACATATCTAGGGTTTTGTCGTCTAAGATTGTACCGTTGCTATTTACTTTGGCGCTGACGGGAGTGACGAGGAGTAGGGCTGCTAACAAGGTTGTAATTAGGCGTTTCATGCGGTAATCTCCTCTTTTCTAATTATGGTATCGAAAGTGAAATTATGCGCGAGACTACTCACATCAAAACTAGTCAACCCCGCTGCGCTCGCGCCCGTCTTTACGGGGCGAGCTTGCTGTGCGCCGAGCTTCGGCGCACACGGTTGACTAGTCTTGACGTTCGTATCCTCGTGTATAATTTCACTTTCGGTACCGTTATTAGGGAAGTTGGGAATGTTAGCATTTCCAACTTCTCCCGAGGTGAGGTAGGCGATGACTTCGGTAGCGTCTTCTTTGGTGAGGCCAGAGATGCGGGCGAGGTAGCCGGAATCGGAGTTGTCGAGAGGGTGCTTTTTATAATAATCATCTTTGAATTCTAGAACCGCGCTTTCTGTGCTATTTTCGCGAGATTTTAGACGATCTTTTATAACATAGTATTGATAATATTTCATTTCTTTATCCCAGTAAGGATTGTCTTTTGAGGCGATATAGCGACTACCATAGGCGATTTCGGTACATTTTTCGGATTTAAAAGTATTGACAATATCGACAACCTTTCCGACGAACGGAAGATTATCTCCGACGACGCCTAATGATAATTCGCAGGCGTTTGCGAGATTAGCATCGTAGAAGCCAAAAGGCGATTCGCGTTCGACGCCGTAGGTAATAAATTCCGCGAGAGGTGAGTTGTCGATAATTTTTTCTTTGCCATTTTTGTCAATCTCAATACTTTTACTGATGACAGATTTGTAAGTCGGGTCGTCTTCGGTGAGGTCGAGGATGGATGGGTCGATAACTGTAATATTATTACAGTAAATATCTCCGGAAGTGTCGAAGGTTCTTCCGCCAGCGGAAAGATTTTTTAGATGGTTACAATTATCGTTAAAGGTGGTGAGATATTTGTTATTTTCGCCGTCGGCGTAAGTATTTAACGGAGAAGTCAGGGTTGAGGCGAGAGTGGTCAGCGGGGAGAAACTAGTAGCGAGGCTAGAGAATTTAAGAATGAGGGAGCCGAGGAAGGTATTTTTTGAAGTAGGGTCGAGGGGGCTACGATTTTTACGATCTTCTTCGGCTTCTTTCGCTAGAGTCTCATTATTTAGCTGGTTGTAGGCGAGGGTCATTTCTTGAGAGGCTGGCATGGCGCCAGAAGTAGTGCGGGCGAGGAGGAAGTTAGAAGCGGCGGCGCCGCGACCCCAGACTTCACCGGCGGCAATACCAGAATAATCGGTAAAGGTATTTGCGAAAAGTGTAGAAGCGACGGTTGGGACGAGAGAGGCGAGAACGCCGGAGAGGGCGATTTGGATACCGGTACCGATGGTGGTGTCAAGGAGAAGGCCGACGGCGCTTTTAACAAAACCCCCACCAAAAGCGGTAGCGGTGAGCGCAATGGCGGCGGTAAAGCCGCGAGTCATATTACAAGTGTTGGCGGTAGCGCCGGTGAGAGCGGCAGAAGCCATTACTGCACTAGACAAGCGGCCGAGCGAAAAGCGATTTGCGTTAGTTTTATTCGGAGTGACTCCGCCGAGGACGAGGCGGGCGTTTTCGGACTGGAGAGGAGTGCCGGTAAGTTTAATTTCTTCCCCGGTGTCTGGGTCGATGGCGGTAGAGGTGGTGGGAGTGGAGAAGAAATTTAGGACTTGATTTATTGGGGCGGTGTTGCCGTTTCCACTCATCATTTTGCTAATTGGTTCTATTTGGTTCATGAAATAGTGGACAGATTCGTACATTTCATTAGCGGCGACGGCGACGGAAATCATACTCCCGACTTTCATCGCGGCGCAGACGCCATTGACGCTACTTGCGACTTTATTAGTGACGCCTTGGATGTAATTTTTAGCATTAGCGGTTCTGGTTTCGATATCGGTTGTGGTTGTTTTAGTGTCGCTTGTGGTTGAACTTGTACTGCTTGTGGTTTTCGCGGTAACATCTTCGCCGGTGGCGATACGCTCGGTTTCGGTCTTACCATCTTCGGTGGTTTTCGTGCGGTCTTCGGCAGTGTTGATGTTGGCGCTTTTATCGTGGTCGTAGATTTTTGTCATTGTTTTGTTGTAAGAAGCGGTATCGGTTTCGGCGTCGCCGGTCTGTTTATAATTATTGAAAATATTACGAGAGAGGCCGCGTTTTTTATAGGAGGATTCGGCAGAGGCGTCGTAATAGTTTTTTGCACGCTCGGTTTTTACGGAATCGGTGATTTCGGTTGTGGTTTTTCCAGTTTCGGTTGTGGTATTTTTGAGAGTTTTGCCGATACGAAGAGTAGCGGTAGTTTGCGTCTCGGTAGCTTCGGTATAGAGGGCGGAAAGGTGTGGGCCGAGGAGCGAATTAGAATTAAGCAAGGTGAAACCGCCGATACCGAGAAAAGCGAGTAGGACGGCGAGGGGTAGGCTTTTTTTGAGATTTTTTAGTTTTTTTGGTCTAGAATTTTGTTTATGGTATTTTTTCGGGTGGTAGAGGTGATTTTTTGGATTTTTTTCTGAGGTTCTTAAAGCGTTTTGAGGATTTTGCGGTGTCTCCTGAGGCGTTTTTTGCGAGGTGGCAGAATTTTCGGCGTTTTTTAGGGAGTTTTTTGCGGAATTGCGATTGTCGTCAGAGAGGTTTCGTGAGGAATGGTTATTCTCTGGAGCCGAGTCGCCGATTTTACGGTTTTCATTAAGATGACGCCCCGGTAAATCGGGGTTTAGACTATCACGTAGAGAGTGCTGATAGGGGTTATCTTGCTTATTGACCATTTGAGATAATTATAACATATTTTCAGGTAAAGACAAAGGGTTTAGGCGTGTACTGCGAGAAAGTGGAAAAAGTAGTTGACGATTTTTAGCGCGGCACCAGCTACTGTAGACCCAACAAGCGGCACCTACAGGTATGGCCAAAATCTAACTCTAGCTTCGGCAACGAGAAGCGGCTACGATTTCCTCGGCTGGTTCACAGCTTCTACTGGCGGTACACAAGTAACTTCTAGCACTACTGTAACAGCAGCAGCTACTTATTGGGCACATTGGCAATCTAGTGACCCATGGGCAGGTTGTAGCACTACTGCCGGGCAAACCTGTACTGTAGCTGGTACCGTCTATGTACGCCTAAGTGATGGCAAATTATACACTAAGAACCCAGTAGCGACAAGTATCCAATGGCCAGGTACTTCATCTTCCGGCTGTCCTACTGGCACCCACTTACCAACTACGACTGAAGTCATTAACCTCCTTGTATCTTATGGCGGT
>JAFRFM010000016.1 GCA_017434345.1 Candidatus Saccharimonadota bacterium | reverse complement strand
CCCCGCTTCGCGAGCGCCCGTCTTCACGGGGCTCGCTTGCTGTGCGCCGAGCTTCGGCGCACACGGTTGGCTAATACCGTCGTTCGCGCTCCCGCCGTACGCGAGTTTATCGAGAACGTCCATGAGGGGTTTGTAGTCGAGGAGGGTTTCGAGGATATCGGGGTCGAGGACGCCGCTAAACTCGGTGCGGTAATCCTGCGGGAGCTTCGGCATGGAAGCCTTTTCGGTGGCAACTTCTTCGGCGGTGAGATGAATCGGTGGGATATCCGGCTCTGGCATATAACGGTAATCTTGCGCCTCTTCCTTGCTGCGTTGGCTGGTGGTCTTACCAGTAGCGTCGGACCAGCCACGGGTTTCCTGAACAACTTTTTCACCCTTGTCTAGTAGGCGACTTTGGCGCTCATATTCATATTCTACGGCGCGCTCAACGCTACGGAAACTATTCAAGTTCTTAATTTCGGCACGAGTGCCAAGTGGCTCGCCGTCGTGGTTTAATGAAATATTAACATCAAAACGCATGTTGCCATTATATAAGTCGCCAAGGCAGACGCCAGCATAGGTCAGAACCCGCCAAAGCTCCTTACAATAGTCACGGGCATGGGCGGCGGAGTGGATGTCTGGCATGGAGACAATTTCGATGAGTGGGGTGCCAGCACGGTTTAAATCGACGAGCGAATAGCTGTTAAAGTGCGTAAGTTTTCCAGCATCCTCTTCCATGTGGGCGTGTTCAATACGGATTTTTGTTCCGTCTGGGAGTGTGATGAAACCGGCACCGATAATTGGCTGGTAGAGCTGGGAAATTTGATAGCCTTTTGGTAAATCTGGATAGTAGTAGTGTTTACGGTCAAAGCGAGAAATGAGATTTATTTCGGAATTAAGAGCGTGACCAGCACGAATCGCCATCTTGACTGCTTCTTGATTTAGGCGTGGAAGCATGCCTGGGAGTGCATAATCTACAGGGGACACGCAGGAATTTGGCTCTTTTTCACGGGCGTCGTTATCTACCTCACTAAAGAGTTTAGTTTTCGTCGCGAGCTGGACGTGGCATTCAATGCCGATAGTAATGTTGTACCTCTGTTTTTCTTGACTTTTCTGCTCTTTTGTGCTATAATTAGTAAATGACATCTTAGATTGCTCCTAAATCTTTTAAGGCTTGTTTGAAAATGGTCATGGACTGGCGGGCTTGGCCGTAATTAATACTAAAATCGGCTTCATGCGCGATGCGATTGCGTAATTTATGGGCGTACCAGACGGACTGGATGTCGGAAAGTTTTCCAGTATGGGCGATTCTTTTTAATCGCTCGCCCATAGTGTTGCCGGGGACGCCCATTTCAGCCATAGCCTTATCTAATAGCTTATCGGCGTTAATTACAGAGGTAGAATAGGAGGCTCGATTGCTCTTTGTCAGAGAATTTTCGATTTTAAGCCAGGCGATTTGATATTCCTCGACATCAAAAACATGAGGCTTGCGCGAAGAAATCGTAATTGCGACGAATACGAAAATTGCGACGATGAGAATTGCTAAAATTAAGAAAACTAGAGCTGGGTCCATTATTTATTTTCCTTTATGTTAGTTATTTCGGCGGCGAATTGGAGCAGCTTTTTATCGCTACGGCGCGGGCCGAGAAGTTGTAAGCCAAGCGAAAGTCCGTCTTTAGTTTCGCCGACAGGAATGGTCAAGCCTGGAATACCGGCAAGATTTACCGGGACACTCATGACATCTTCTAGGTACATAGAAACTGGATTATTAACCTTTTCGCCAATCTTAAAGGCTGGATTTGGGGACACCGGAGTGAGGATAAAATCGCACTTTTTGAAGGCGTTTTCGTATTCTTTAATGATAAGCGTGCGAGCCTTCTGAGCCTTTAGATAATAGGCGTCATACCACCCGCTAGAGAGAACGAAATGACCAATCATTATACGGCGCTTATTCTCCGACATAAAACCGTCATTTCTAGATTTACTATAAACTTCTCCGAGGTTAGTCGCGTCTTTAGAACGATAGCCGTAACGGATACCGTCGTGACGAGAAAGATTAGAGGAAATCTCGGCCGGGACGACAATATAATATACCGCCAAGGCGTATTTCAAAGCAGGCATATCTAGTTCGACGATTTTATGACCTTTAGCTTCTAGCTCGGCAATCTTGTCGGTTAGGGTCTGACGGATGTCCGAAGAGACGGCGTCGTTATCGAAGTCCTTGATGACCCCTATAACTCTGGCGGGAGCGCTTACGACGGCATTGGCCAACCCCGCTTCGCGAGCGCCCGTCTCCACGGGGCTCGCTTGCTGTGCGCCGAGCTTCGGCGCACACGGTTGGCTAATACCGTCGTTCGCGCTCCCGCCGGAGTTGTAGTAGTCGGGAAGGGTGGTCATGTCTTTCGGGTCTTGGCCGGAAGTGATGGATATGAGGAGGTCGAGGTCTGCGGCGCTCTTTGCGAAAAAGCCGATACAGTCTGTACTGGAGGCCATCGCGACGACGCCGTATCTAGAAATCGTGCCGTAAGTTGGCTTAAAACCGTAAACACCATTAAACGAAGCTGGCTGGCGGATAGAGCCACCAGTGTCCGTACCGGTCGCAAATTCAACAATTCCCTTCGCTACGGCGACGGCTGAGCCGCCAGAAGAGCCACCGGCAACGCGAGTTTCATCTTTAGCGTTCTTTGTAACACCGAAATAGGAGTTTTCCGTAGAGGAGCCGTGAGCAAAAGAGTCCATATTAGTCCGACCAATCATAATTGCGCCTTCGGCTTCTAACTTTTCGACAGAAGTAGCGGTAATCGGGCTCTTAAACGGTTCGAGAATCTTACTAGAAGCGGTAGTATTACCCTCTTTACTCAAGAAATTATCCTTTAAAGCGTAAGGGACGCCGGCAAGCCGACCGACCTTCTCGCCAGCGGCGATTTTTTTGTCGATTTCTTCAGCCTTTTTCAGGGCGTTTTCTTCGTTAAGTGAAACAAAAATGTTGTAATTTTCACAACGTTTTGCTTTGTCGAGGGCGGCCTTCACCAAACTAACCGCCGAAATATCTTTAGTAGCAATCTGCATGTTCGTCCCTTTCTTTTTCAGAATTAGCCCGTTCGTATTCTAAAATTTTCTCCACTTTCTCCTCCTCCATCTTATAATACCTTAGGTACTTTTATCTGATGTTCTTGACTCTCTGGCGCTAGGGCGAGGAGTTGTTCCCTGTCTGCGTCCTGAGGAAGAATTTTATCTTCGCGCCAAACGTTTTCCATCTCGAAAACCTGATAAGTTGGCTCGACGTCTTTTACGTCTAGCTCGTCAAGCTGGGAAATATATTTAATAATGTTTTCTAAATCTTTGCCGAGCGATGTAGCTTCTTCGTCTGATAACGAAAAATTAGACAACTCGGCTAAATGATTGATATCCTCGCGTGTAATTTTCATTGAATCTATTATAGCACAAATATGCGGCAAGCAAAGGATTGGAACAGTAATTTTCGCCAACGGAATCTTCGACAGCTTGACGAAATATCGCGAGCAAAGGACTAGCGCAGCACTTTTCGTCAACGGGGTCTTCGACAGCTTGACGAAAAGTGCTACGCTAGTCCTTTGTTCGCGATATGTGGTATAATGAGTTATATGCCGAAGTTTCAATTAGAGTCTAAATACGCTCCGACTGGGGACCAGCCGGCAGCAATAAAAACCCTGACTGAGGGACTAAATCGAGGGCTACGTGAACAGACTCTACTTGGGGTGACTGGCTCCGGGAAGACTTTTACGATGGCGAATATTATCCGGAATTATCAGCGACCGACCCTAGTCTTAGCGCATAATAAAACTCTCGCGGCGCAGCTCTACTCCGAGTTTCGTGATTTTTTCCCGCATAATGAGGTACATTATTTCGTTTCCTACTTCGACTATTATCAGCCGGAGGCCTATATCGCGAGTTCGGATACTTATATTGAAAAGGATAGTGCGATAAATGACGAGATTGACCGTCTAAGGCACGGTGCGACCGAGGCGCTTTTGACACGCGAGGATACGATTATTGTCGCGAGTGTTTCCTGCATTTACGGTATCGGCTCGCCGGAACATTATACTGCGATGTCACTTGCGCTCAAGAAGGAAAATGGAGCTTGGAGGTTAATCGATAATTCGGCTACGGGGGCGCAGGCGGGGTCTTTTGCCAATCCCGCTGCGCGCCCGCCCGCCGTCGCGGGGGGCGCTTGCTGTGAGCCCACGTCGGGCTCACATGATTGGCAAAAGACCCCTCCTGCGCCCTCGGTCGAGTTAGCGATTAGTCAGCAGGATTTCATTTTTTATCTTGTAACAATGCAGTATCATCGAAACGATTTGGCGTTTGAGAGGGGGAACTTTCGCGTAAGGGGGGACACGGTAGACCTGTTCCCGGCATCTGGAGAGCACGCGTATCGGTTTGAGCTTGGGTTTGACACCTTAGAGGATGTAAAAATTATCGACCCGCTGACCGCTGAAACTCTGGAGAAGCCCGACAGGCTGTTTATATTTCCAAATACGCATTACGCTACGCCTAAGGACCAGCTCGAGCGCGCGCTGACGACAATTCGTGCGGAATATGATGCGCGTCTGACATTCTTTGAGCGACATAAGAAATATCTCGAGGCGCAACGCTTGTCTCAACGGACGAAATATGACCTAGAAATGTTGGAAAATACCGGTTTTGTCAAGGGGATTGAAAACTATTCTCGACATCTTGACGGTCGTCAGCCGGGGCAGCCGCCGGCGACGTTGCTCGACTTTTTCCCAGAAGATTTCTTGCTGCTTGTCGACGAGTCGCATATGACCTTGCCGCAGGTGCGAGGCATGTATAATGGTGACCATGCGAGGAAGGAAACGCTGGTCGAACATGGCTTCCGCTTGCCGTCCGCATTAGACAACCGACCTCTGACATTTAATGAATTCCAGAAGCACATTAAACACGCGATTTATGTTTCCGCGACACCTGGCGACTATGAGTTAGAAAATTCCCCGGAGCCGGCCGAACAGGTGATTCGTCCGACAGGCTTATTAGATCCGGAAATCGAGGTGCGTGGCTCGGAGGGGCAGATTGACGACTTAATGGAAGAGATTGACCAGCGCATCGCCAAGCATCAACGCATCCTGATTACGACCTTGACAAAACGCATGGCTGAGGATTTAACAGACCACTTAAAGGAGCGTGGTGTCAAGACTGCTTATATACACTCGGATATTGATACCTTAGAACGGGGCGACATTTTACGAGATTTGCGTGCCGGAGTGTATGATGTTCTAGTCGGGATTAACCTCCTGCGCGAGGGGTTAGATCTGCCGGAAGTTTCGCTCGTGGCAATTCTTGACGCGGACAAGGAAGGCTTCTTGCGCTCCGAGTCGGCCCTGATACAGACGAGTGGGCGCGCGGCGAGACATGTCGAGGGGAAAGTGATTATGTATGCCGATTTTATCACCGAAAGTATGCAGAAGGCTATCGAGGAGACTAATCGTCGCCGAGAGATTCAGCAGAAATACAACGAAGAACATCATATTACGCCTAAGGGCATAGATAAGGAAATCGGGGCAGGTTTGCGTGCGATTATTCCGGAGAAAGAGCAGAAGAACGAGCTAAATCTAAAGAAAGTTCCAAAGGAAGAACTGCCGAAGCTCGTGAAACAGCTAGAGAGCGAGATGAAGCTAGCGGCGGCGAATCTAGAGTTTGAGCATGCCGCATCGCTACGAGATTTGATTGATGACATTAAACACGATAAACTTGGAGCGGGCTAAGACTACAGAGGGCGGCAACTAATTAAATTTGTTTGTCTTACGTCAAATGACGGGAAATTTGCTTAGGCAGGCCTGCGCCGGAATTACAGTTCCGTGCTCGGCCCGTAAGTAAATCACTTATACTGAAAGACGTAACGCAGTTCTTAGCATAGGCTTAACTTGCAAAAAGCGGTAAAGTATGCTATAATATTAAGTAGAAATGTTTTTGTGGCACTTTAACGGAAGGGGGATAGATAATGTACGGGTTACTGGAGATGGGACTTTTATGCGCTGTTCTGCTGGCAGTTTTGCTGACTATTACATTGGTCGCCGGGGTCTATGCCTGGGTGGCCGATTACATAGAAGAGGCGAACCGAAGGAGGCTGGCCGAAGAGACATTTTTTGTCAAATTTCGGCGAGTGCCGGGCAGGGTAGCAGGCAAACAGTATCACGACCAGGATTATAATGTAACAGTCCTGGTCGGGCAGAGAACCTATTTGACATTAGATGACGAAAACGAGTTTTATCGATGCCAGGTAGGAGAAACCGTAACCGTTCGCGTGCGCGAGCATTATGACCGATATGGTCGGGTGTTTGCACGCGCGGTAGTAAAATTTTTTCACTCCTAAGGGAGTTGCGCCGCAGACGCGGCGCTTTTTGATGGCGGGGAGGTCTTATAACCCTACGGGGTGATAATTTGTTTTTGCCGGCGTGCTAGAAACCCGCGGCGGGACGAGGCGCGATAGCACGCCCCGCCCCGCTACTCTGCCGAAGCCTCTGCCGGCGCGATAGCGGGCTACGCAGCGGACAGGGTAGCCGCTGAGATTGTAGTCGTAGTTCTGCGGGTACATGTAGCCAGACGTACCCATGAACAGGCCGTAAGAGTCCTGGTAGTTAGCCACCGTAGTACTCCAGGAGAAGCCGTACGCATTAAGGTTCTGGTAGCCATCAGAGTAGATACGGCCAGACCAAACCATTTGATAGCCATGGTTATTAGTATTACCACCTAGTCTTTGCCAGCCTGGATCAGAAGTATCGGTGCGGTTTTCGCCGGTGCCACCGTAGGACTTGTCTAAATAGGCGAAGTCGCCGTTTTGAGATGGGGCAGTACCGGATGCTATATAGGCAGTTTGGCCTGCGGAGGAAGTAGAAGAGAGGGGGCCACCGGTTGGGAGGCGCCAGCCGGCAGGACAGACGGAGACACGGGTGTTATTGCCAGCAGTGTTCATGTTAGTACCGAATGGGTCGTTGGCGGCACCACCGGAAGTGGTAGAACCATTACCGGTACCAGCCGTAGCGGCTTTCCAGGAGTATAGGACACCTACCTTGTTAGCGTTCGATTCAGTCTTGTCGCCGATAGTCTGGACAGTATAGTTATGGTTATCGGTAGTCTGGGAGTTTACCGTGCTAGTAAAGGTAGAAACAGCTAAATTGGCATTTTGTTGTTGGCCACTTATGGTTGCGTTCCAGGCAGCTTGCCAAGAGGCACCGTCGGAGACGTTCAGGGCAGAGTTGTCCGCACCTACGGTAGCAGAGGTTACTACTGTACCGTCAATATCGGAAGTGGTCTTATCGTTCAGGACTGTGCCTGGAGCGAGTTGGAGGTTATCAATCATCCAACACTTCTGGTCTGCGAGTTTGCGGACGAGATAGACGTTACCGTCGCGTTCGTCGGTGAGAAGGGCTTGTGGGACGTAGCCTCCTGCAGCGGAGGTAGATGGTGTGCCCGAAGCATAGACGGCCTTCCAGTTATCAATAGTTAGGTAGTTAGCTGCAGTGGCAGAAGGATATGGGAGAATGCCATCACCGTAGCCACAGATGCCGTGAGAGGTGTTTAGATCATAGAAGTCTTGCATAGTGAGGGTTGGATCGAAGAATTTTTGGATATAGGAATAGGCATCGGTGATGGTATAGGTCTTATCGTACTTACTAACATAGACTACCACATCATAGACACCGTAGCTTAGGTTAGTTGGGGTGGTACAGGTGATGTTGAGGGAGCCGGAAGTTGAGTTGAGGGATGGGGTTGGGTTGGTACAAGGGGAACCGCCGATGGCGACGGTAAT
>JAFRFM010000015.1 GCA_017434345.1 Candidatus Saccharimonadota bacterium | reverse complement strand
GCCGTTTTTTATTCAGTTGTGCTATAATAATCTCTAATGGAACGACTACTAGATTTTTTCAAACCAACTAATTACAATATAAACTTAAACATTGATAAACATAAGGGTACCGCTCGCGGCCGGGTAATCATTACCGGCGAGCCTACCAGCGACATTATTAAACTCCACGCTAAAGACCTCACGATCGACCGCGTTAAAGTCAATGACGAAATCATTAACTTCGAGCACGAAGATGACATTCTCGAGCTTAGTGGAACCGTTAGGGCTAAAAGTAACGCTTCCTCTGGGAATGCGGGGCTTGCTAGCCCCGCCGACAGGGTATCTACCCCTGTGAAGACAGGGGTAGATACGCCTGTCGCCCAAGGGAGCGTTACTTTTAGCCCTGATAGTGCTACTGAAATAGAAATAGACTATCACTTCACGCTCAATACTAATATGCAGGGCGCCTACCTCTCCAGCTACCAACACGAAGGCAGGGAAGAACTTCTCGTTTCTACACAATTTGAAAGTCACTACGCACGCGAGTGTTTCCCGTGTATTGACGAGCCAGAGGCAAAAGCCACTTTCGACCTCATGATTACTATTCCAGACGAAGACGACGAAATCATCTCAAATATGCCAGCAACCAAAACAGTAAAAACTAACGGCAAAACCGTAACCTTCGAACAAACTCCGCGTATGTCCACCTATCTCCTAGCTTTCTGTATCGGCAAGTTCCATAAAAAGTCTAAAACTTCAAAAAACGGTATCAAAGTTACCACTTACTGTACCCTTAATCACGACCCAGAAAACCTCGACTTCGCCAATAAAATCGCTACCGACTCTCTTGATTTTTACGATGAAAAATTTGGCACGAAATATCCTCTAAAAAAGCTTGACCAGGTCGCAATTCCAGACTTTGAGGCCGGCGCTATGGAAAACTGGGGACTTGTAACTTATCGCGAATCTTGTCTGCTAGTTGACAAAAATACCTCTAAATCTCATAGAGAATACGTTTCTACGGTTATTGCGCACGAGCTTTCTCATCAGTGGTTTGGTAATTTGGTGACTATGAAATGGTGGAATAATCTCTGGCTAAACGAATCTTTCGCGACATTGATGGAATATGTTTGTATCGATGCAATCCACCCACGTTATAAGATTTTTGAAGAATTTTTTACAGGTGAATGTCATGCCGCCCTTGCTCGTGACGCACTCCCTGGCGTCCAAGCCGTTCAGCAAGATGTCAATAATCCAGCGGAAATCGCTACTCTCTTTGATGGTGCCATTGTCTATGCTAAGGGTGCGCACTTAATGTTTATGCTTTACCGCTTAATGGGTGAAAAAAACTTTTTCGCCGGTATTAAAGACTATTTTAAGACCCATGCCTACGGCAATACTACTGGCGACGACCTCTGGAGCGCCCTACAAAAATACGCCGATTTTGATGTTAAACAGTTTATGGACGCCTGGATTTCCCAACCTGGCTACCCGGTTATTACCGACGGCAAACAACAGCGTTTTCTACTTAACGGTGCTACCGATGATACTAAGTGGCCTCTGCCCGAGATTACCGATGATATGTCCGGGCATTATATTCTACAACTTTCCTCTAAAGAGTTTTCCGATAAAATCGCGAACTTCGATAAATTATCTCTTGAGCAAAAATTACGCCTGCTTCTCGACCGTGGTCTGCTCGCAAAAACTTCTCTGGTTTCCTCGGCTACACTCCTTGACCTTATCCCGAAATTTAAAAATGAGACCAGCTACCCTATCTGGGACCAGGTTTTTAGCCTACTTGCTAGCCTTAAGCTATTCTTCTATGAAACAGACCCAGATTTCCCTAAGTTCCAACAGTATATATATAATGTCGTAGAAAAACAGCTTTCTCGCCTCGGCGCCGTTCAATCTGACCCTAAAGAAGATGATAACGACACAAAATTGCGCGAGGGCGTCGTCGGCTACGCACTTTTTGCCGAAAATTCCGCGCTTCTCGCCGAACTTTCCGAGCTATATCAGCCAGATTATGAAAAATTAAATCCTGAGGCCCGCTACCATATATTATATGCAAAAATGCAGCTCGACGAAGATAAGGTGTTTGACAAGTTCCTGAAAGACTATCAAAACATCTCCTCACCAGAGGTAAAGCGTGAATTATTAGACGTGCTTTGCTCGGCAAAAGAGCACAATGAGCGGCTTCTCACCCTCCTTTCCGAGCCAAAAATCGTTCGTCCCCAGGATCACCTCTCTCTGTTTATCCGCTTACTTCGTAATTATCGTACTAAACAGGGTGCTATTTCTTGGCTATATAATAACTGGGACTACGTCGAAAAAATGACCGGCGAAAAATCTATCGAAGATTATCCCCGCTATCTCGCCGCCTTCATCCGTAATCTACAGGAATATGATAAATATCAGAAATTCTTTGCGGATAAAGCGGAAAATCCGGCCCTTAGCCGCGCTTTAAAGGTCGCCGAAGCCGAAATTTCCGCTCGTTTGCACCTCTTAGAGCTCGATAATGACGCCGTCCATGAACACCTTGATGATATGGCTCTCTAGGCTAAAACCGCTAGAAGCCGCAAAAAATGCCCATTTCGGGCATTTTTTATAAAAATTCCCGAAAAAAGTCGAAAAAAAGTGTTGCATTTTTTGAATTAGTGCGCTATAATGAAAAAAGTTCGACAAGAAGTCAACGACTTCCTCTGTTCTAGTGGAGATTATACGAAGGTCATCTCTGTACGAAAGCGCAGAGCCGAATCTTCGACGCTATAATCCGTTTAACAATTCGGACAACAAGAGTTGATGAGAGAAAAGAAAGTTCACTTTCTTTTCCGAAACAACGAATTGTTGTATTATCTAATACAACGTAAGAAATTGTAGACGGAACAGTAATCAATCTCGACATCGTCGAGCATCGATTGCTAGTTAAGTCAATGCATAAAAAGGTAATTAAGGGCACTGATAGTGGATGCCTTGACAATCAACACCGATGAAGGACGTAGAACTCTGCGATAAGTCTCGGGGAGCTGAGAGCGAGCTTTGATCCGGGAATCTCCGAATGGGGCAACCTAACATGAGTCATGTCATGTTGTCTTTACCTGAACACATAGGGTAATGAACGGGAACCAGCCGAACTGAATCATCTTAGTAGGATGAGGAAAAGAGAATAACCAATGATTCCGAAAGTAGTGGCGAGCGAAATTGGAACAGCCCAAACCTTAAGATAACCATACGGTTTAACGGCCAGAGTTATTAAAGGGGTTGCGAAATTAGATGATTTTCTTGCCGAGTCGTCGAGCGGTT
>JAFRFM010000014.1 GCA_017434345.1 Candidatus Saccharimonadota bacterium | reverse complement strand
GCTAGTCTTCATCAGCCTACTTAGAAAAATCATTGAAATTTTTTCTAACTTCTTTCTCAACATCTATCTATTTAAACTTGTAGATGGTGATTTTAACTTCATTCTGCTCTATGCTACAGTCTATGCTGTAGCGGGATGTGTCTTTGGATATTTTTTGATGCGATATATCTCCCCAAAAAACGCTAATTTCATTTTTAAATCAAGTTATGTCTGTGAAATTATTTCTATTTTGATGCTACTTATTTTTAAGGAAAATCTTCTCAATGTTATATGGGTATTTTTGCTATTTAATCGTTATGCTAAATCATCATTCTACGCTGTTTACGAAACCACACTCATTGGCTCTACTAAAAATGACAGTATTAGTAGTTACGTAGCCGGCGTGAATATCCTAGGCACCATAATATCACTAATCGCTCCAGCTCTACTGGGATTTTTAATTACAGATTATTCCTACTATATTGCCATGGGTTTTGTATTGATCGATGCTGTCGTATCAATGTTTATAGCCACAAGAACCAATTTTACAGTTATCACTAGCGATTTCCATCTCCTAAAATACTGGCGCAAAGCTATCAAAAACCAGACCATGAGAAAAGCCTATCTAGCTACATTTCTAAAAAGACTTTCTGGCCCAGATGGTGTATTAGAATATTTGATTCCAATTTTACTATTTTTGGCTCTTGGTACAGAGTTTAGTGCCGGAAGTTATAATAGCTTATTTTCCGTAGGGTACATAGTTTTGCTAGAAGTAGTGAGAATTGCCAACAAAAAGAGCTTTAGAAAGCGTTTCTACCTTCCATTATCACTGCTTTGTCTTACTAGTGCCATTGTAATGGTATCCAATTTTAATGTTTCTACAATTCTCATATTTTATTTTACCATCAAAACTGGTGGCAAACTTCTTCAGACCGAATCAGCCAGTATGATTTACGCTATTGGTAAAAAAGAAAAACTGGCTGTCCATACTAGAGAACACCAGTTTACCTGGAACATCTTTTTAACTCTTGGTAATCTAGTTGGAATTTTGATTGCTTTTATTGCCTACAACTACTTCTATAGCAAAGATGTTTTTGCTGTAATTATAGTCATTCTCATGGCCTTCTTCGTACTCCACGCCTATCTTTTGCAAAAACTTGAAGTTGGGTTAAAAAACAAATGAAATAAAAATGGCGGAAGCGAGAGGATTCGAACCTCCGATACGGTTTCCCGCATACACGCGTTCCAGGCGTGCGCCTTCAACCACTCGGCCACACTTCCGTCCTAACTACTATATCACACTTCCTCTAAAATGTCACCCCTTGAAAATTCTAATTTTCTCCCCTATAATATACCTAATACTAGTAGGGTGGCGGAAAGTGGAGTAAAAGTGGTAAAAAACCGAGTTATTATTCAGCTTGACAAAATTTGCAAACGCTACGGTTACGGAGATGCTACCTCCTATGCTCTTCAAGATTTCGATTTAAAAGTCAAGCAGGGCGAATTTATTATGATTATGGGCCCCTCTGGCTGCGGAAAAACTACCCTCTTAAACATCATCGGACTTCTAGATAAGCCTAGCAACGGTTCTTACTCTCTTAATAAAGAACCCGTTAATAAGATATCCTCTCGTAAACTCGCTAAACTCCGTAGTCATAAAATCGGTTTCATTTTTCAAGATTTTAATCTTATTTCTACCCTTAACGTCCTTGATAATGTTACTCTTCCCCTTCTCTACGCTGGTTTTGGTAAAATTCGCCGCGAGAAACAGGCCGACGAAATTCTAAACCGCTTCCACCTCCAGCCGAAGGAATATTATATGCCGCACCAACTTTCCGGTGGACAAAAACAGCGTATCGCTATCGCTCGCTCCCTTATTTCCGAACCGGAAATTATCCTCGCCGACGAGCCTACTGGTAACCTCGATTCCCGCTCGGCTCATATCGTCATGGAAGAATTAAAAGCAATTCACGAAGAAGGCAACACTATCATTATGGTTACGCATAACCCTAGCCTTACTACCTACGCTACTCGCGTCATTCATATGCTCGACGGCCACATCGACACCGATATTAAGACCGTCGCCGATAAGGACCTTCCTGTCCCTGTTTCTGTCCACTTTAAAAAACATAAAAAATCGAAAGGAGCAAAAAACTAATGTCCTTCCTACTTCCTACCCATTACCGTATCGCCTACGATTCCATTACACGTAACCGTACTCGCTCCTTCCTCACCTGTCTCGGTATCGGCATCGGTGTTGGTGCTATTATCCTAATTCTCTCCCTTATGGGCAGCATCCAAAACCTCGTCTCTTCGCAAGTTGCCTCTGCCGGCTCCGACTTAATCGTCGTCCGCCCGTCTCAGGAAAAAGATACATTAGATAACGTCATCGACCAGCTTACCTCTTCTAATCAATATCTAAAAAGTAATCTTTCCCTAAAAGACGTCACTGCTATTAAAAAAATCCCCGGCGTTGCCGCTGCCGCTCCTATTTCTAAATCGTCCGCTACTATTTCAGCCGAACGCGTAAACGATGCCGGCGACAATTACACTACTACGATTAGTTCCGCCTCTATCATCGCGACCAATTCCGACCTCATAAAGACCGACCGTCTTACGATTGCTTCCGGCTCTTTCATCAATAAAGGCGCACAGGAAAATACCGCTATTATCGGACACGATCTTTCCCTCGCGCTCTTTGGCTCTACCGAGCCCGTGGGTAAAACTTTTACTCTCTACGGTCATAAATTTATAGTTACCGGCATACTTTCAAAAATCAACGACCCAATTAATTTTAACAGCGTCGATTTCGATAATTCCCTTTTGGTAAATGCCGACTATATAAAATCCCTCGACGAAAACGTCCAGATTCAACAAATTAATGTTAAAACCGAAACCGCAAACTCCGTCCCGTCTATTGCCGAGGATATCTCCTCTACTCTTTCCAGCTCAAAATCTGGCGATAAAAACTTCTCCGTTGCCTATGGCGACCAAATTTCTCACCCCGCAAACGAGCTCCTCGTTGTCATTTCCGGTATGCTTACTATCGTCGCCGGGGTCTCGCTCATCGTCGGTGGTATCGGAGTTATGAACATTATGCTCGTCTCGGTCGCCGAACGCACACACGAAATCGGCATCAGGAAAGCCGTCGGTGCTACTTCAGGAAACATCCTCCTCCAATTCCTATTTGAGTCACTAATCCTTTCTAGCCTCGGCGGAATTTTAGGTCTCATCCTCGGCTATGTCGCCGCCTTCCTCGTTTCCGTCGTCACACCATTTTCCCCATACATAGATTTTAACATTCTCGGCATTACCCTCGCTACCTCCGTTTCTATCGGTATCATCTTCGGTATCTACCCTGCCGCAAAAGCCGCCCATAAAAACCCTATCGACTCCCTCCGCTACTACCGTTAATTTACTTCATTTCTAGCGCAATTTATGATATAATTACCCCTGATGAACATCTTAGCAATTGAATCTTCCTGTGACGAAACTGCCGCTGCTATTATCTCCGGCGACCCTTTTTCACCTTCACCAAAACCGACCCTCCTCAGTAATGTCGTCGTCTCTCAAATAGATATCTTCAAAGCTTACGGTGGAGTTATTCCGGAAGTCGCCGCCCGTTCTCATCTTGAAGCGATTCTCCCCGTCATCCACGAAGCTACCTCTACCGCTAGTAAAAATAGTTCCGAATTTCGTACCCGCGCAGCTCATGACCCCTGGGACGCCATTGACGCTATCGCCGTTACGCATACTCCCGGGCTTCTCGGTTCCCTGTTAGTCGGCACCCTTACTGCCCGCACCCTCGCAATCTTGCATAATAAACCTCTCTACGCCATCCATCATCTAAAGTCGCATATTTACGCTAACTGGCTCACCGATAAACCCCTACCGACTTTCCCTCTCCTAGCCCTCGTCGTCTCCGGCGGACATACGCAAATTATCTATATGCAAGAACATAATCACTTCGAAATTATCGGCACTACTCGCGATGACGCCGTCGGCGAGTGTTTTGACAAAGTCGCAAAAATTCTCGGTCTTCCCTACCCTGGTGGTCCAGCAATTACTAACGCCGCTAATGGTAAAATTACTCTTTCAGACGCAAGTTCCACTATTACCACTACCCCCGGCAATCCTAATAAATATCATCTCCCTCACCCTAAAATCGATGGGCTCGATTTCTCATTCTCCGGTCTAAAAACCGCCGTCCTCCGCGCAGTTCAAAAGGATTGTAATGTTCCTATAAGTTATCCATCTCATGAGTTAAAATCACTCCTCACCCCTACTCAAATCGCCGACTTCTCCGCCTCTTTTGAACAGACAGCAGTAGATATCTTGCTCGATAAATTAGAACAGGCAAAAATATCTCACCACACGAATAATATCGTCATAGCTGGCGGCGTTTCTGCGAACCAACGCCTTCGCGAAACCGCAAAAAATCGCTTCCCTACCGAGAATCTCTTCTTCCCCGAACCTCGCTTTTCCGGCGACAATGCCGCTATGGTCGGCGCCGCAGCTTTTTATGAAATTGCAAAAAAGGTCAAACCTACCGACCCCTATAAATTAAACATTATGCCTCGCTCAGAAATCTCTTAAACACCGGCTCCGACTTCCCCATCCGCTGCGTGTAGCCCGCTAATCCGTGTTATAATTACCTTATGGAAAACCTTAATCTTAACCACGAAGAATCAGGCAATCATATTCGTATAAACCGTATCCAACAAATCGCTAAAATGGCCGAGCTCGCGAACGACCTACAAACCCGTTCCGAACTCCCAAAACAGCCCACAGCTACTCCTTCCGAGCGTAAGTTCCAAGATGATTTAGATATGTACATGGACGAAATCGCCAAATACGGCCACACCGTAACCGACCCGGGACCCATCCCCGAGCCAAAATACAACCGCCGTCTCGACGATCCCCGCCCAGACGAAAAATAGTATCGCTCACCCCTGTTATTTCCTGTGGAAAACTCAAAATTTCCTGTGGAAAACCTCATCTCACATGTGGAAAACTTTTTAGCCCCAACTCCTGCCTATTTTATGCTATAATAGCACTATGTACACTCACCTTTTACAGAGTGAAATTTGGGAAAAATACGAAAAACTCGAAGGAAAAACTACTTTCCGTTTGACAGGAGATGATTTTGACTGTCTAGTAACAAAATCAACTACGCCTTTCGGAAATTATCTCTATCTTCCCTATGGCCCGGCTATTCTCCCAGACATAACCACGGCAAAAAGTGCCCTCTCACACGCATTTAAAGCCCTCTACGAGCTCGCAAAGGAACAAAATGCTTATTTTATACGTACCGAACCCACATATGCTTTTACAGCCGATTCTATCGCTTCCTGTGCAAAAAGCTCTGGATTTAAGCTTGTCAAAAAATCAAAAGAACTCGACCCGGAATATACCTGGGTTCTCGACCTTGACGCTCCCGAAGAAAAAATTCTAAAAAATATGGAATCTAGAAAAGTTCGCTACTGGAGAAATTACGCTAAAAAAGGCATGTCTATCCGCACTACGAAAAATCCCGAAGAAATCACGATTTTGACTGATTTTTTGAAAAATCTCGGCGAAAAAGACAAATTTATCCCCCAAACCGAGACTCATCTTAAAAATCAGCTAAAATCTGGCTTCGCTACCCTCTACATTGTCGAACTTTCCGAGCAAGATTCCGCCGAAAATACCCCTATCGCGGCCGCTCTGGTCTATGATTATGACGGCATCCGCTACTATGCCCACGCCGCAACCGATTTCGAACACAGAAAACTCCAAGCCGGCAGCATTCTTTTGATTCAAATGATTTTAGACGCAAAGGCTAACGGCCAAAAAACCTATGATTTCTGGGGCATCACAAAATCAGAAGACAAAAATCACCCTTGGTATCACTTTACTCAATACAAAAAATCTTTCGGCGGACGCGGAGTTCAGTATTCCGGCACTTTCGACCTCATTTTAGACCCGAAAAAATACCACCTCTACGAGCTCGCCCGCAAATTTAACCGTTTCGTCAGAAAAGCTCGCTAATTTTTATCCTTAGTTCCCTGCTCACCCGCAGAGCCCGTCGCCCTCTTCCCTCGTTTTTTCACGGTTCTTCCCTCTTTCTCAAACCGCCGCAAATCAAAAAGCGGCATTTTTTCTGCATCAATCAATTCCTGCGCTTTCTGTAACATCTTATCGAGCGCTTGCGGAGAATTCGCTGAACCGATATGCACAGTTTTTACTACCTCCCCGTGTTCCTTATAGCAAACCTGAACCCCAGTAGCTCCCGAGCCAGTCTTATATTTTCTCACATAAGCCATACTCTAATTTTATCATACTTCCCCACTCCACCTAATTCCCTCCTCCGCCTTCTCCTCTCCCTTCCCGCTCCTGCTTTTCCTCATTTCCCCAACCTTTTCCACAAAATACCCTTCCCCACTTTTTTCAATCATCTTATCATTAGCAACCTATTGACTTAGCAACCCGCTCGTGCTAATATAAAACTAATACAATTACCTTCACAAGCATCGGGGAACTAAGCACGCTTAGCAACCTAAAATATACGCAGAAATTTTACGGTAATTGGGTAAGGTCAGCACATTATAAGCATAAAGTCTATAACTATAGACTTAAGCGTTGTTTTTGTCAAGTAAAATCTCATAAAGCTTGACCGAAATCAAAAAATTTCGTGTGAAAAACGCTTATGGCGTAGTTTTTTGCTATGTAAAAATATGCGGTCATCCTCATAACGGGGAACCGCTATTTTTAATCGTCTACAAAGAACAGATGTTCATTGCCTAGAACACAGCAGCTATCATTAAATGGGCTACGCAGCGGACAGGGAAGCCGAGGAGCTTGAGGTCGTAGTTGCCCTGCGGGTACATGTAGCCAGACGTATTCATGTACAGGTCGTAAGAGTTCTGGTAGCTAAGCACCGTAGTACTCCAGGAGTAGCCGTTCGCATTAAGGTACTGGTAGCCATCAGAGTAGATAAGGCCAGACCAAACCATTTGATAGCCATAGACGACTTCGTTGTCTTCCGCTACTCGCTTCG
>JAFRFM010000013.1 GCA_017434345.1 Candidatus Saccharimonadota bacterium | reverse complement strand
TAATTCTGTCACGCCACCATGAAAAAACTCGATATATCCATCTGGGATATTGCCATTTGCTCGAACACTAAACATAATTATTGCTGTTATCTCAACAACGGCAACTTCAATAATAATCGACGTTAATATAATCACCTTTTTCTTATTCAGTTTTTTCATAGTTTAATTATAACATAATTAGGGTAGGCGACATTATTTAATCCATCTCAAATATACTCTCTGTAGATTGTTAATACTTGGGCAATTCGCCCCCACCAGAACGCATATAAATCGGCAGAATTGCCGATTTTTTAGTAGTAAAATTCTGTTAAGTATCCTGTGACAATGGTGTGTAATTTTGAACCATTTTCTGCATCAAAAAATGCCAAAAACGCATTTTACCCCGTCAATATCTCCAGTTATCCTACAATTCGCAGGATAACTAGAAGTTTCTTTTAGATAACGGTGCAAAATCAGGTATCCTGTGCTTAGGTGCATAGTGGAGATAAGGAAGAATTAAGAGGAAAAGCTATGCGAAAAGTTGTCGTGTTTGACGACGGGAGAGGTGGAGAAATAATCGCCGACTATATCTATGACGAGTTGCCGATAGAAGTCATTAAAGTTATAGACCGGCAAAACGGCTCATATGCCGAAAAAAGCGGTGGCGAGATTAGGCTACTGACCGAAAAACAGCTAAAAGACCATATCGGTAAAGTAGATGTTATTATCCTAGCTAATTCGGAGATTAGTCTCGCAGCGAAAGACTATCTATCTAGAAATTACCCAGAGCAAAAATTTATCGGCTACGGCGATAATTTAGAAGAATTGATTACAATTCTTAAAGAAGCTATGATTATTATCCCGAAGAATGCTAGCAGGATGGATAAATATCAACTAACTAAAGTCCAGTTCGACGGTGATATCCTAGAAGAGCGAACTGAGATTAGGCAAACTGGAGGAAGCTTTTCCGGGGTAGTTATCATTTATGATACAAACTACATAGGAAAGACCTCGCTAATCAAAGAGACTATCGGTAAGAAAGTCAAAATTATAGATTTTCGACGCTCTTTGCTCCGCGAACTATGCCTCGCGCTGGGGCTAAGAGGTGTTGATGGTCACTCTCCTAGAGATAAATTCGGCCTCAAGAATTTTGCAGGGCTCAAAAATGCGCCCGGGTCTTAGGCGCATTTAGCGAATTGCTCTTTCTAGGTGAACCCTAGCCAAGAAACACTCCTTACTCAGGATCGGGCGGCTCTCAACTCTGCGTCCGATACCTTAATTTAATTTTAACACGAGCAATAATTATGTCAAGATTGATTTTACACAATTTTTATTATTTTTCTTGGAGTTTTCCACAGTCAAAAAGACCCTGGTTAAAACAGGGGTAAACCGAACACTCTCTCCTTGACAAAGGCGCAGTAATGCTGTATAATATACTAAATTGCAACGCAGCAGGTATCGGAATAGTATGCTTTCACCAGGCTCTGCGCCTCGCTAGGCGCAGGGTCAGGGTATCACCCCAGTAAAGACAGGGGTGATACGCCTGACCGCTGGTAAAAGCATACTATTCCGACACTCACAACGCTACATATGTGTTATAATGTAACTATGACAAGTGGAGGCAAAAAATTTTCACTAGCTAGATGGCTAGACGAATGTAGCTTAGCCCTACGTGGCTTTTTAATGTTGACAAAAGAGCCTAGATTTTGGCTATTTTTTATCCCGTTTTTCATCATCTTCGGAACTTTATTAAATTTACTTTCCGGCGGAATGGCCGCATTAAACCTCTTTGGAGCTGTAGATTTTTCCGGCAAAATAAAAATCCTCGGCGACGCTTTTTTGAACATCTTCGGCGTAAATCAAAACTTTTTGGACTGGCTCCTAGTTTTCGCTATCACGCTTTTACAATCCGCTTTAATTGGCGGTATCGCAGTCGTTTGGAAATATAATAAAGATCAGGCTAGCCTGCAGAATTCTGGAATTGCCGCCGGCCTAGCAATTCTAGGGAGCGGCTGCCCTACCTGTGGGACTGCGCTCCTCACTCCGATTATCGGCGCGATCTTCTCCAGTGGTAGCTATATGATTGCCGGTGTAGTTTCTGGCATTATTACCGTTCTCGCAATTCTTATTGTATTATTTTCTCTGAAAAAGGTGGGCTTAGATGCCTATATGCTAATCACTTCGAAACATCGGCAGAAAAAAACCGCAAAACAACAAGAAAGGAAGAAAAATGAAAAAAGCAATTAGGATTATCGCCCTACTCGTAGTCGCAGGTCTCCTTATAGCTCTTATGATTTTCAATATGAGTTCAAAGCCATCTAATTCTGAAACAGTTTGGGATGAGAGGACAACTATCGGCAATATTGATGCTAAAAATTATTATGTAATGTACACAGATTTAGCCTGTCCGTATTGTAGTGTATTTTCAAGGTTAATTATGGAAAATGAAGACGAATTCAAGCGTGATTATATCGAGGGGAAAGATATTCTCTACGAAGTTCGGGTTACCGATTTTCTTTATGAATACGGCGGAAATGATATTGAAATGTCTAGGTGGGGCGCAGAAGGTGTGTATTGCGCAACTAAGGAAGACAAGTTCTGGGAATATTATCATGGTGCTTTGAAATCCCTCTGGGACGATTACCACTCTAAGGGCATTGGTGTCTCTAAAACTGCCACCCCGATTGACGGTATGACACGTGATTACTGGGTAAAAATTGGCGAAAAAATCGGCTTTGATAAAAACGAGTTTTCAGATTGTATGAGTAATAGCAATACTATTCAAGCTATCAAAGATAACACCGCAAAAGCCGCAAAAATCGTCGATGGCGGCCTACCGTACTTCGTCTTCGGAAAGTTTAAAACTGGTGGCTTCGATAATAACTGGGACTGGTCTTACGTTAAACAGTATCTTGATGCCGGATTGAAATAATAACATAATACAACAAAAAATCCCCAAAGGGATCCCTGTATGGTGCGAGCGAAGAGATTCAAACTCTCGACCTCTTCCTTGGCAAGGAAGCGCTCTAATCAGCTGAGCTACGCTCGCAACTGACCTTATTATACACAAACCCCCTATTTTTTTCAAGAGTTTTATGATAATATATTAACAAGCGTATCGGCGAAGCTCCGAGCGCTAAGGATTTGGCGCTGTGGCGGAGTGGTTACGCAGAGGTCTGCAAAACCTTGTACACCGGTTCAATTCCGGTCGGCGCCTCCATAGAAACTGAAAGCAAGTTTTCGTTTCTATGTTCGGCACCTTGATTGCCTTCGGCAAAACGGCGCCTCCAGCCCGAGTGGCGGAATTGGTATACGCGTTCGACTTAAAATCGAATGAGGAAACTCATATGGGTTCAAGTCCCATCTCGGGCACCAGGCTTAGTAAGACAGGCTCTCCGGAGCCTTTTTGCGCAATATATGTTATAATTAACTCAATGAAACTAAACGAAACCGCAATCTATAAAACCAAACGCTATTTTGTTCAGCCCGAGGTAACGGTAGAAGAAAAAACGACAGTGGCTATTATTGGTGATTTGCACATTAGCCCCATCGTTTCCGAAAAACAGTGCTATAACATCTATAAAAGACTCGTCAAAATAGAACCTGATTTAATTATCCTTCAGGGCGACCTCATCGATAGTCCGACCGAACTTTTTGACGAAAATTCCGTAAAAAAACTTAAAGATACTCTAAAAATGTGTTCGCGTATCGCTACTACGGTTGCAGTACTCGGCGGTCACGATTTTGTCATCCCTACCGACCCGGGCGTCGTAATGGATGTAATTCCTATTTGGGAGAAGATTTGCGAGGAATGCAACATAGAACTACTCATGGACGAGTGGTACGAAACGGAGAAAATTCGCATTTTTGGACTTTTCCAAGATGCAGATTTTATTATTGACAGCGAAGGAAAACGTCAAGATGACGCTAAAATCATGGAGAAAAAACTCGACGAATTCGAGCTCGACCCCGAACCCGATAAAATCAACTGGTTCATTTCCCATGCTCCGTCTATTAATCGTAAGGTCATTAAAATGTTAAAACATTTTGACGTAATGAGCTTCGGCCATACACATGGTGGTTGTGTGCCGATTTTTCTAGATGATATCTTAGACAAAGTGCATAGTAACCGTGGCCTAGTTTCTCCTATGAAAAAACCTTTCCCGAAGCTTGCCCGCGGCGCTAAAACCCTCTCTACGGACACTAGTTTAATCATCAACTCCGGCCTAATCGCCATGCACTACTGCGTCCCAAAGCCTCTCCAGCAACTTAATTTTCTCAAAAAAGGCGAAATCACCGAAGTAGTCTTTGAAGCCGATGAGACAGAAGTTGACGACTAAGAGCACAAGTAATATAATAATATATATAATAAAGGAGTATTTTTATGAGTACAGGAGCAATTATCGGCATCGTAATTCTTTGTCTAGTATTGCTAATTGTCATTATCATCTGGACTAGTTATAATAGCCTAGTTCATCTAAACGAGCGCGTTAATGAAGCTTGGTCAGACATTACCGTCCAGCTAAAGCGTCGCGCAGATTTAATCCCTAATCTTCTCGAAACCGTAAAAGGCTATGCTAAACACGAAAATGAAGCCATTAAAGCCGTCTCTGATGCTCGCGCGAAAATGATGGGCGCAAAGAGCGTAAAATCTACCGCCGAGGCCGATAATTCCTTTACTGGCGCGCTCTCTCGCCTTATGGCCGTTTCCGAAGCATATCCGGAGCTAAAGGCCGATAAAAATTTCCAACAACTCTCTAGCGAACTTTCCGATACTGAGGATAAAATTCAGGCTGCTCGTCGTTTCTATAACGCCGGAGTAAAGGAGCTTAACACTAAAATTCAGGTCTTCCCGATAAACCTTTTCCACGGATTTGGTTTTAAGAAACGCGAATACTACGAAGTTGCCGAGTCAGAAAAAGCTAAAATCGAAAATGCTCCAGAGGTAAAGTTCTAACCTGCTATGATGTATAAGCAAATCGCCGCTAATAAGCGCAATACTATCCTGATCATGCTTGGTTTTGTGGTATTGATTGGCCTAATTGGCGGCGTATTTGCGTTCTGGTTTAAAAATTACTATACCTTAATATATTTTCTAGTTTTCGGAACTATTTACGTTGTTTTCCAGTATTTCATGTCTGGAACTTTTGCCGTCGCTATGACCGGCGCAAAAGAAATCAAAAAGTCCGATAACCCTAGATTATATAATGCAGTAGAAAACCTCGCAATTACTACCGGCCTCCCGATGCCGAAGGTGTACATTATAGAAGATTCCGCGCCGAACGCC
>JAFRFM010000012.1 GCA_017434345.1 Candidatus Saccharimonadota bacterium | reverse complement strand
GGCACTGTCGCCACGCAAAGCCTCCATGATTTCACGAGTAGTCATATCATCTCGGCGGATCACTTCGATGCTAATGTCTTTATCCGAGCTCTCATGACTAGATAATTCAAGAGAGTCTTCTGATACGGTAGCGATTTCGTCTCCCGTGTCTGCTAATTCTTGTCCGCCAAACAACCTAGTGAAAGTCAAAGATTTCTTGCTATTATCTATACCTACAATGACCTCGCCTTCTATGTAATTACCCTTTAAAAGCTCATCTATATGCTCTCCCCAGCGATATTCCTCAAACCCCTCTTCTGTGGTATAGTTAATACTTTGTGTTGCGTGTACATTACTTAACGGTAATAAACTCGCAATTGCGGCAAAAAACACCGCCATATATATATATATATATCTTAATAATCTATTCATTATGATCTCCCTTGGTTGTTATTTTATATTATTATAGCATAGAAATCAAAAAAGTGCTATTGTGTCCATTTTGTCTATTTTCGATTTTGCAAGAGTCCAATATTCGAAGCTAATAGTCCGATGTCGTCAACAGGGGTAAAAGTGGGAAATTACACACTAATCTCCAACATCAAGAGCGGCGGTCTAAAAGTCATATCGGTAATTCCAACCAGTGAACAGGCATCTTTGACCGTCCGTCTATCTCTTATATATAAGCAGTTTCGCCCTGGTGGTAGGATTAAATTTTGACGCTCTCATACTTCCACTTTAACATTAGTTTTGACATCTGCACATTTTTATTATATTACTATGTCAATGATATTAGTTGTTGTGCTAGTAAGTCTGCATCGCCACTGGTTGTCATATATTCATTCCGTGTCCGTGAGCTTCCAATATCGTCTTTGAGGTCTCGACATCAAAGCTATTTAAGTATATAATGTATTTGGATGAGTTGAGGATTAAGTCCCTAAAGCCCAGCCACGTATAAGACCTTAGGGCCTTATTTTTATAGTCATAATATTATTTGTCAACTCTGAATTTAATAGTAATAATATAAAAAATGGAGCCGCGAACCGGGCTTGAACCGGTGACCTCACCCTTACCATGGGTGTGCTCTACCAACTGAGCTATCGCGGCAACTGTTTATATTCTAGCATATATGATAATAAAAATCTAGACTTTTATCGTATTAAGGTAGGGTGTTTGGGGCTTCTTCCGATGCGGTTGAATTGTCTGGGTCACTTGACGCGTTTGTTTCGTTTGTTTCGTTTGTTTCGCTCGTTTCACTCGCTCCATTTGCTCCATTTGCTCCATTTGCCTCGTTCGCTTCGTTTGAGATGAAACCGAGGCTACTTAGCCAGGTATCTAGTTCTACTATTCCAGCTTTAGTATGTGCGTCAGCATCGGAGACATTGAAGCCGTTAGTATTTACTTTTGCTCCTGGGACGATAGATTGTATCTTTGCGTAAATAGAGCTATTGTCCATTTTTTCGGAGGAAGTGGAAAATGGGATGATAGTTTTGCCGGTGAGCCGGTCCTTACTATTTTCCAAGAAAGCGTAGATAATCATAGGCATATCGTTTTCCCAAACTGGGTATCCTAAGAAAATAGTGTCATATTGGTTAATGATGAATTGATTGATATAGGTAGGGCGGGCCTGTTCCGCTTTTTCGGCGGCCGCTCGTTCGATGAGTGCTTGATGATTATTAGGGTATGGCTCGGTAGATTGAATTTCTAGCTCAGAGACATTTAGGGTAGAAATAATATGCTTAGCCAGGAGAGCCGTTCCGCCGGTATCATAATTTTCGCTACCATATTCGCCCTCGACTGGAGAGAAGTAGACTACGGCGGTCTTAACCTCCTCAGTAGCGTTGTGTCCGCTTTCGTAGCTGTCGCTTACTGTCGGCGTTTCCGATCGGTTGAGATTTTTAAGGATAACTAGGGTGCCAATCGTTACCATAATAGCAACTATCGCTGTAGCGGAGAGGACAATGATATTTTTCTTTTTCATAAGGTCTTTCTTTTTCATATTGGCTCCTAGATTATTTTACGGCGAGTGCGTTTAGTAGGTTCGGACTTTGCGGTAGTGCGCGAAGTAGTTGGTCTTTTTGTAGCAGTTTTTCCCTGTCTAGCGATAGAAGTCCTTTGTCTAGTTGAGGAAGCTTTTACAGGGCGTTTAACTTTACCTGTACTATTACGGCGGATGATACGGCGAGTTCTAGGCTTAGCGGTAGCTTTCTTAGCGGCGTTTTTGGCGATTTGTTCCTCAATGCGAGCGGTCGTAGCGGTGATATTTTCGGAATCTTCCATAGATTCATAAATAGCGAGAATTTGCCGTAGGGTAGAGGTAGAATGGTCGAGGTCGAAAGCGGCTTCTAGAGCCTCGATAGCGGCCTTACGATTACCGATTTTCTCCTCAGCTTTAGCGAGTGCGATATGTCGGGCGGGGAGGTCACCTTCTAGCTCCAGAGCTTGTCGGAAGGCCATAGCAGCTTTTTCGTAAGCTCCAGTCTCAAGGTAGATAAGGCCGACGTTATGAAGCGAGGAAGCGTTATTATCTAGAGACTGTGCGATTTCAAAGCACTCAATAGCTTCATCATAACGTTTTTCCTTAGCGTAAAGAATGCCTAGGCGGTTATAAGCGGCGGCGTTCTTCTCGTCGAATTTTAGGATAGTTAGTAGGGCTTTTTCCGCGCGGACGAGCTTTTGATTTTTCATAGAAGTTTGCGCAATAGACCAGAGTTTCTTCATCTGGGAGTCGAACTTAGGGTCTTTCTTTTCTTTCTTCGCTTCCTTTTTCTTAATTGGAAATAGAAAAGCGAGATAGACGCAGAAAATTAGAATCAGGATAATACCTAACATAAGTATATTTTAGCATAAATCCGCGACTAAATGAAGTTTTACGTGGCCGTTTTTTTGGAGATTATCATATAATCTGATAAATCTTTCGATTTTTACGAGGAATTTTGGATTTTTTGTAGAAAAGTAAGATTTATAGAGAATTTCGATACTAGTAGCGACAACTTTTTTACTATCTTCGCGAGGGTCTTTATGGAGTTTCTTATCCGAAAGTTCATTACTAATACGGACGAGCTCGCGATTATCCGCGGCGATAAGGCGTTTCGCTAAATCTTTGATCCTATCCTCGGTGGAGACTGGTTGCTCTAGGAGATTTTTTTGCCTAAAGATGAAAATGCTAGCTCGAGAGAGTACCGTTTCGAGAAGTCCGGTAGTTTCTTTTGAAAATAAGACAAAGTGATAATTAGCCTTCGGCTCCTCCAGGATTTTTAGGAAGGCATTTTGCGCCTCGGTATTCATAGTTTCGGCATTTTTCACGATAATAAAGTGATCCTTTTCGGTTTTTACGGCAATTAAATCGTTAATCTCTCGGATTTGATTAATGCGGATTTTTGACTGTTCTGGCTCGATGATAGTAGTTTGATTTTTAGGGAAAGTGAGGGTTTGCGTTTTTGCGGTTTTTATAGCTTTTTTAGAAGAAATTGTAAAATCAAACGGGGTGATAAATAATGAGAACCCGGATTTCTGGGCTAATTCGGGGATAATCTCACAATTTTCGAAAAACATTATGATGATTTACCTAAAAATTCTTCGAATTCGGGCGGGAGCGGAGCCTCAAAGACTTTACGCTTGGAGCTTGGGATGGTGATTTCTAGGGATTTAGCGTGGAGGAAGAGGCGGTCGGCATTTTTCGCCGAATCGCCATAAACCGTATCGCCGACAATAGGATGTCCGAGATATTTGAGATGGACACGGAGCTGGTGAGTACGACCAGTAACAGGTTTTAGCTCTAATAGCGAGTAATTCCCTACGGTTTTAATGACTTTATAGTAGGTTTGTGATGGTTTACCGTTTGGATCGACGAGAAAGGTAGTCGGGTGTTTTATGTTCCGAGAAATCGGGAGGTCGATTTTTGCGGAGTCTAGCTTAGGCTTGCCCTCGACGATGGCATAGTAGGTTTTATGGGCCTTTCGTTCCTGAAACTGTTTCCTTAGAAAACTCTGTGTTGCTTCATTTTTAGCGAGAATGACAACACCAGAAGTTGCGCGGTCTAGACGGTGGACAAGTAGGCCGTAATCTTCTAGAGTAACCTCGGTAGTAAACTCACCTTTTGCCATACTAAGCATGCCGGCAGGTTTATTTAGAACTAAAACATTGTTGTCTTCGAAAATGGTGATGTTTTTTACGTCCGGAGGAGTTTCGCGTTTTGGGACGGTAAGCTCGATTTTCGGGGCGGGGAGGATGATTTCGGCATTTGGTTTAGTTATAATACGCGGAGTGTTGTCATCTTGGTCGTAAATCTTGACATAGCCGGATTTGATGAAATTTTGCAAAGTAGAGCGATTAAATTCTGGGTATAATTCAACGAGAATCAGGTCGAGGCGCTTACGCTCGGCCTTTTCCGGAGTGTCATCGAGGACGCGGTCGCCATTAATAACGCGAGACATCTCGGGTTTACTGAATTTTTTACCGGTAATAATCATATCTCTCTATTATACCATATTTTACTTAAAAAATCAATACTGCCTGAGGTTAAAGGCCCTTTGAACGGTCAGGAGTTTCTGATTTGCGACTTTATTAGCGTAGATTTCGCCTTTTTCTAATAGTTTATAGACATCATCATCGGGGATATTTTCTAGCTTTTCCTGGAAAGATTCGAGGAAAGTCTGGACGCTAGAGGCGACCTTTTTCTTTAAATCGCCGTAGCGGCTTTCGCCGGACCAGGTAGAAATTACATCCTGTAGGGGGATATCATTAACTAGGCTTTCAATCTGTAGCAAATTAGAAATGCCGGGTTGATTAAACATATCGAATTTTATGTTTGCCTCGCTGTCGGTCGTAGCGGACATGATTTTTTTTGCGGCACGCTTCGGGTCATCGGAGAGCATGATTTTGGAATTTTCGGAAGGAGTAGACTTGCTCATTTTCTTTTCCGGATTAGTGAGGTCGCGGATACGGATGCCGTCATTTACGCCCATAAACTTCGCCTGGTCGGAGGTCTTTGCCGGGGGAGTGAAGATTTTCTGGTCGAAGCGGTTATTTACGCGGATGGCGAGATTGCGAGTTAGCTCGAGGTGCTGGAACTGGTCCTCGCCGACCGGAACATAGGTCGCATCGTAGAGCAGAATATCCGCCGCCATAAGGACTGGGTAGTCGAAAATGCCGGCATTGACGGAGTCTTTCCCCTCGCCCTTTTCCTTATATTGAGTCATGCGCTTTAGCTCTCCGACGCTAGCGACACAATTTAAAATCCAGTTTAGCTCGGAGTGTGCCGGAACGTAAGACTGTCGGTAAATATGGACGTTATCGGTAATCTCCAGGCCGGCGGCTAGGTAATATTTTATAGATTTTACTAGATTTTTTTGTAAATCGCCATCCACATTGGAAATAATAGTATGTAAATCGGGGATGAAAATGTTGATATTATGAGTTTTATTATGTTTATTCGCTAAACGTACCATAGGTACGAGGGCGCCGAGAAAATTGCCCAGGGTGAGTTCGCCATTAACGCGAATGCCAGTTAGAATTGTTTCCATAGGTTAATTATATCACAGAGGAGATGATGTTGTGAATCTTTTGGTCGAAGTAAGCCTGAATCGCCGAGGCGGTAAGCTCGCTATCTTCGCTAAACTTCGTGTAATCGATTTCATTGTTTTGATATTTTTGCCAAGTCTCACGATAGGTGGTAAGTAGAGATTTTAGGTCAAAATCGGTCGTTTCCTCGATAAGCTTGTCGAGATTATTAGCGAAAGTTTCGTCGGACTTATCATTTTCGGTAACGAGGGCGGATAGAGCATTTCTAACCTTGTCGCGCTCGACTACGGTGTCGCCGAGGTTGTTAAATTTAGTAGTATAAACTGCGATAGTTTCTTCGCGACCGTCCTTTTTGCCGTTTTTATATGAAATAGTGACGGCGAAATATCCGCCGATGGCGATAATGATGGCGAAAATGATAATGATAAGGGCTAGATGATTATGATGTCGTTCCCTAGTCTTATGCATGCGTTTAGTAATTTTTGGCTCCATGTTACTCCTTTATTTTTTATTAGTCCATAATTCCCAATCTAGTGGCCATGCGTTAAAGCTGTCACAACCGCGCATACCGGTAGATTGTTGTAGCATAATCGGGGCGGGACCGCCGTTCGGACAGGAAGTTTCATGCTGATGGTGACCGAGCCAGTGTCCCATTTCGTGATTAATGACCATGTGTTGATAGTCACGAGTGGACATATTCGCAGAGCGAGAAGCTTCGGTACCCTCGCGCCATCTTAAATCATTAATAATGACCTGATTGCTCCAAGTAGTACAGGATAATTCACTAGAACAGCCGGGGGTAGCGCCAAGACTAGCTGGATCGGATAGGATAATATCTACGTCGGCGCCGTTTTCGACTTCGATAAACTGTAGGCCGGCGCGTTTCCAACCGCGAGTATCGTTTAAAGTTTCTTTTACTTTAGTTTTAAAATCGTTAAAGTCGGCTTCGACTATGCCCCAGACGAGCGGGCGATATTTTACGGTGATGATACTCTGTGTGGTTTTTTCGTCGGGAATGGAGATACTAAACTTTTCCTGGGTTAGTTTCGTATAGAGGTCTTTATCTAAGCTAAGGACGGTAGTGTTGTTATTAGAATTTGAAAAAATGACGGTTATGAAAAAGGCGGCAATGATACCGGCTAGGGCGATAATGAATAATTTTAGGTATTTAAACATTAACTTGATTATAACATAAAATTATAAAAAATCCCTGGCTTTATAGCCAGGGAAGTGATCACCTCCTTTTATATCTAAAAGAGGTCACGAAAGGAGTATTTTTAAAATTAAGACGTCCGTCGGTAACCCATCAGTTATTTTGCCAGATGTTGAACGCTAAGATGAGAGGAGGATGACAGAAGGTGCTATGATTTTACGCCTCGGCTTTAGGTCGGGGCATTTTTATAAGTTTAGTGTTTGTTTTTAGACAATTAGTGGTATAATATAAGTAATGGGGTGTTAGCTCAGCTGGTTAGAGCGCTACTATGGCATAGTAGAGGTCACGAGTTCGAATCCCGTACACTCCACCAAACGGTTTATAAAATAGTTTTTATCTATTCCACAATCTATAAATGCCTGTTAAATCCCTCGTGAAAATAGAGGGCTATTTTTATGCCATTTTTGCGACAAGAACCTGCCGAAAAGCATAATTTACCTCTATAATTTCGGCAGTTAGACCCCTAAACAATTTCCTGGATTTTTCCAAGCTTCCATTTTTTCTTGGAATGCATCATGTTTCTCTTGACTCACAGATTTACCGTATTTACCCTGGCTAGCCATTATCTCCATAGTCTCTCGCCAATCTTCTGGCAATTCATCAGCGTGCTTGGCAAGCTCCCCGGCTACACTGTCCGCTGTGTGGTCCGCTAGCGCTATTTTTTAATCAATCGATAATAAATCGAAGGCGCGAAGCGGACGGGGGCGAGGATAGATTGGGCGCCGTTTTCGAGGCGGACGAGAGTGTTAGTTTTAAAAGCATTCTTTAGATGTTGATTGCGGAAGTTGCTGACGGACAGGACGCGGTCGATTTCGAAACCTTGTTTTCTAAAAATATCTTCCATGTATTTAGGGTGGTAATTGTAGAAACCATTTTTACTAATATCGGTAAGGTTAGCGATTGAACGGTCGAAGGGATTTATTTTAGTTCTACCGGTCAGATAGCGAATCATGCGCGGTAAAGTCTTTTTATTAGCAACTTCGATGACGGCGACGCCACCCGGTTCGAGGATGCGATAAAGTTCTTTTGTAACTTTTTTCATATCTTTAAAGTGATGTGTAGCGCGAACCATCATGAGTGCGGAAAACTCACCGTCCTTAAACGGTAAATCGTAAATATCTCCGGCCTTAGTATGAAGACGGTCGCCGTAGATTTCTTTTGCCTGTTTTAGCTCAGTCTTAGAATAATCGAAAAGAGTAGCCTTATCGGCTCTAGGTAGGTATTCGTCGGCGAGACGGCCATAGCCGCCGGCGATATCGACGAAGTTTTTCATGTGTTCCGGGAGGAGTTTACGGATGGCCAGGCGGTCGGCGCGGTCTTCGTACTCGCGGTCGGCATCTTCCCAGAAGATTTTTTTATAGTCATAGCCATTATAATCGGAAATTACTTCGGGTGTTTTTGTAGTTTTCTTATTTTTAGCCATAATGTGTTAATTATACCTGATTAGTCGACATTTTTAAAGATGATTTTCTTAAGTCTCTCTATAATCGGTTTGACTTCGTCTAGATCTAGGAAATAACTAGCGATAAGGTAGGCGACAAGAGATACGATAGAGATAATAGCAAACTTCGGAAGGGTAATAAAGACAGAATCGTCAGTTTTTAGGAGAGGCAGGAATTTTGTCATAGAGTAGGCTACGCAACCAGTAATAGCTGTAGCGACAATCATACGCCAGAAGGCTTTCCAGAAAGTCTTATCGAACAGTTTATGTTTCGAGGCGCGCTGTAAGAGCCACATTAGAATGATAATTTCGAGTAAGGCACCGATGGATTGAGCATAACCGAGGCCTTCTGGACCGAGGCCGATAATAGTAAAGACGATAGCGAGTATTGTCGAGAGACCGACGGCGAAAATAGAAACAATAAAAGGTGTACGGGTGTCTTGTCTAGCGTAGAAGCCGCGAGAAACGATATGGAAGACGGAGCGAGCAAAGATAGACAAGATGAGTGCGCCGAGTACCGAGGCAATTAGTGGGTCGCCACCATTTTTAATGAATGAAACGACATAACCGCGGGCAAAGAAGGCGATAACAGTTACGGGGAGTGATATCCAGATAATCATACGAAGTGCGACGCGGAAAGTCGAGTAAAAAACGGATTCTTTCCCTTTTCCGAGCTCCTCGGTTAGCTTAGGAAAGAAAGCGGTAGAGATAGCGACGCCGATTAGGTTACTAGGCATTTGGCTAAGATTGCCGGCCTGTTGATAGCTACGCAAGGCGCCGGCACCCATACGGGAGGATAGGTTTGTATTAACGATGGCATTAATGTAATCGATTCCCTGGTCGAGAGAGCGAGCGGGAAGAAGTCTCAATACGGAACGAAAACCGTGATTTTTCCAGGAAATTTTAAAATGGTAGTCAAAACCGAGTCCGATGAGCCCGATAAGAGAAACGATAACTTGTAAAATGGCACCGAGGACGACGCCGAGCGCAACGCCCATAATGCCGCCTTCGAAAATTTGAATACCGAAAATGTTAATTCCGCCAGTAAAGATGGTAATACCGACAAGGATACCGACGTTATAGATAGCTGGGGCGAGGGCATAGAAAACGAATCTGCCGACGGCTTGTTGGATAGAAGATAGTACAGTAGCAATAGACATGAGGAAGGGGTTAATAGCGATGACACGCATCATATTAATCGCGAGGATGGTGCCAGGTTCGTCTAGTCCAGGTCCGACGACGTAGCGGATGAGCGGGTCAGCGAAAACCATGATTAAAATACTAGCAATAAGCGTAACTATAGCAAGAAGGTTAAGCAGGCTAGAGGATAGTTCCCAGGCGGATTTTTTATTACCGGTAACGAGGCGTTGATTAAAAACCGGGATAAAAGATACGGCAAGAGCACCAGATGTTAAAATAAAGAACATAAAATCGGGGATTGTAAAGGCAGCGGTATAGGCGTCGATACCCGTAGGATAAGTGTCGAGATAGTAACTGTTTAAGAGGCGGTCACGGAAAATGCCGAGTAATGCCGAGAGCAAGGTGCTACCGGCAAGGATAATAGCGGCGAATTTAATACTTAATTTAGAATTCGCCATCGCGACAACAGATTTAAACTTTAAACGTCTCATTATGATTATTATAACATAGGTTTAATGTAATTTAGCAGAGTCAGGAAGGATAGAATCTTTAAGTAGAGGCTCTAAATCGGCTTCCTCAAGAGTTTCGTTTTCGAGAAGTGCTTCGGCTAGGCGGTCTAGAATCTTCGTGTTGGCCCTTAAGACGGCTTCAGCACGTACGGCGGCCTCGTCGGACAGGGCTTTTATTTCTGTGTCGATAGTTTCAGCGGTACGTTCGGAGTACGGTTTGCCAGTAGAGATAGTATAGTAGCCGGTCTCTTCCCCAGGGAAGACGAGGTTACGGGTCTTTGTACCCATGCCTTCTTCTACGACCATTTCCTTAGCTAAGTTAGCGACATTTTTTAAATCGGAAGATGCACCGGTAGTGATAGCCTCCTTGCCGAAAACTAATTTCTCGGCGATACGTCCACCCATAGCTCTAGCAAGAACGTCTTTTAGTTCGTAAATGTTTTTATAACTACGGTCTTCTGGAGGGAGGAACCAAGTAACGCCGCCAGTCGCACCGCGCGGGATGATAGTTACCTTATGGACCGGATCGGAATCCGGGAGGACATGACCAACAATAGCGTGGCCGGCCTCGTGGTAGGCGGTAAGTTTCTTCTCGTGGTCGTTCATGACTTTAGACTTACGTTTTGGTCCGATAGCGACACGCTCAAAGGCCTCGGTAAGGTCGTCTTTAGTAATTTTTTCGTGTTTTTCGCGAGCGGCGGTAATCGCGGCTTCGTTAGCGATATTAGCGAGGTCGGCGCCGGAAGAACCGGCAGTCTTCTTAGCGAGATTTTCTAGGTCGATATCCTTTTCGGCGGGTTTATTCTTAAAGTGTACTTTTAGAATTTCTAGGCGGTCTTTACGCTCCGGAAGGGTAACGTTAACATGGCGGTCAAAGCGTCCAGGGCGAAGGAGGGCCTTATCGAGCATATCGACACGGTTAGTTGCGGCGATGACAATTACGCCAGAGTCGTTATCAAAACCGTCCATTTCGACGAGAATTTGATTAAGAGTCTGTTCGTCTTCACGACCGGCGCCGCCCCTAGCATCACGCTTATGAGCGACGGCGTCAATTTCGTCGATGAAGATGATAGAAGGGGCATTTTTCTTAGCCTTGCTAAATAAATCTCTAACACGTGAGGCGCCAACGCCGACGAACATTTCGGCGAATTCTGAGCCGGAGATACTAAAGAACGGGACGTCGGCTTCTCCAGCAACCGCGCGCGCCATCAAGGTTTTACCGGTCCCTGGTTCCCCGGCGAGAAGGACGCCGCGAGGGATTTTTGCGCCGAGTTTTTCATAGCGTTTCGGATTTTTGAGAAAATCTACGATTTCGGTTAAATCTTGTTTTGCGGATTCATTACCGGCGACGTCGTCAAATTTAACTTTCTTCTTATCGGGGCCGTAGAGTTTCGCCTTTGCTTTACCAAAGCCCATAGATTCTTTGTTCATAGATTGAGCCTGTCTCATCATGTAACCAAAGAAGACGATAACGGCGAGAGTGGGAAGAACTAATAACGCTACATCTCCGATTGTTCCCCAGATATTGATAGGGTCGGTATATTCGATAACGGGGTACTTAGACTGACAATCTTTGATTTCGTCGGCGTTTTCTAGTTTCTCACAGTGATTAATTAGACCCTGTTCATAAAGAGTACCAGAGGCATCTTTTTTCGACTTTTCGGTAGGTTGGTCCTTATCTTTTAGAGTAATAGCTAGGTCGTTTCCGGAAACTGTAATCTTTTTAATGTTGCCATTTTCGTCATTTGCTCGAGAGATAACGTCGGAAATAGGCACCTCGGTCATCGTAGCAGCCGGAGTCATTAACGCTACGACTGCTAAGCAGATAAGAATTAACGCAAAGATAAAGGTAAAACGGCGTATTATATTATTAGAATTAGATTTCTGATTTTTAGTTTTTGAGGTATTAGCCACAATATAAACTCCTTAGTTCTATCTATTATAACATCTACTGAGCAATAATAGCGAATTTTTGTGAGAGAGTTTGATTATTTTCCCAAATTTGAATATTAGTACCGTCTGTAGATTGTCCTCCGGATACGTCTAGGTAAAGGTCGTTACAACGGGAGCTAAGAGAGTATGTACCGTCCGAATTTTCTTTAATGAGCCATTGTTGGGCGATAGTTCCGTTCCAGCCGTATTGACAGACGTTGGCACCATTATATGTACCCGCACCGCTAACATCGAGAGCTTTTTCGGAATTCGTATTTATGATTTTGTAGAAACCATCGGCGAGATAGGCGATATGGAAAGTTTGAGCGGGTGTAGAATTAAAGGTGTAGAGCTGGAGGTTAGCGCTGTTATCGATAGAGCCGCCGGCAATATCTAGACCTTTATCACTACTTAGCTCCGAGCCGATAGCATAATCTCCGTCGGGTATGATTTGTTGTCCAGAAATAGGCTCTACTAGCTCGAGATTAAATTTCTGCGAGGCGGTTTGATTCGGCTCCCAAACCTGAATATTAGTTCCGGAATTTGCTTGTCCGCCAGCGACATCAAGGGCTAGCTCACCGCATTCGGAAATGAAGGAGTAAGTATCATCTTCGTTTTTAGCAATAGACCAATGCTGTGCGCAAGTTTCATTTTTAGAGTATTGCCAGACGTTAGTTCCAGAATTAGTTTCGCCACCAGCGACGTCGAGGAGTCTGCTCGATTTTAGACCTTCTATTTCGTAAATATTATCATGTAAGTTGCGGATAATGAATTTCTGTGCGACAGTGCCATTATTATCCCAGATTTGTACATTAGCAGTATCGTCTTCGGAGCCACCGGCGATATCCAGGGCGAGGCTAGAGTTCAATGCGGAATTTATGACGTAGATACCACTAGGGATATTATAGAAGTCAAATTTAACATAGCCGTAGCCGTAATATTCGTCTTTTTCATCATTAGGATTAGTAGCGTTCACTTTCAATGTGGCGGTAATTTCTTCTTTCGTATATTCTGGATGGTCAGACTTGATGAGGGCGATAGAAGCAGTCAGGAACGGAGCGGAAATACTTGTACCATTCCCTACCATATAATCTATGCCCCAAGGGACGACGACTTCTTTACCAGGCATAGCAAAATCAACCTCTGGACCATAGTTTGATCCGCCGCCGGCTGGGTAGGTAGTTGCAAAATGATAATCGGAGTCAATGGCGGAGACGCCAAAAGTGTAAGGACTGCTTGCCGGATAGAGGACGGTGTGTTTAGCTTCATTACCAGCAGCGGCGGAGATAAGTGTGCCGTGCTCATAGGCATTTTTAAAGACTGGATAAACACTATCAACATCTTCAGGAGTAAAATCGCCTTCTATTTCCCCACCGAGGCTTAGACAGATGGCATCAACATATCGATAAACCCTTTCTACGGCGGCAGCAACATTATCGAGATTACCGTTGCCATTGTAATCCATGACTTTAATAGGGAGGATTTTTACATTATCTGGGGTGGATTGAGCAATAGTACCAGCGACGGCGGTGCCATGTCCGTTATCGTCGGCAACATCATTGGTACCATCAATGTAATTCCAAATTAGATTATTGTTCGTATCTAGACGGGAAGAACCGTCGGAGCCAACAAAAACATTATGCGAAAAATTTACACCGGTATCGAGAACGGCGACAGTAATCTCTTCCTTCTCGCCGGCCTTCTGATTTAGATAATTAGTATATTTATCGGCGCCGATGGCGGGAACACCCCAGTTTTCCGTACTGGAGCCGAGAGCTCTGACCTGGAAATCACCGAGGGCATGTACCTTAAAATCTGCGAGCTGAGCTCGGAGCATTTCGATATGGGCATCTTTGGCACTTACGGCATTAAACGACAATATACTTACACCTAAAATAAATAAGACAGTTAATATTTTTCTAATAGGCATAGACCCTCCACATTATTATTTAAGTTTATTTTAACATAAGGTTGATAATTTTGACAAGTAAAAATGTGACTAAATTACTAAGGACGATAGTTGAGCTAGTCGGTGTGGCGCAGATATAAGAAATGAATAATCCGAGGGTGAAAGTAAGCGCAGAAATTAAGACACTAAAAATAACTACAGTTTTGAATTTTTTGAAGAGTTGCATAGCAGATAGGGTCGGGAAGATTAAAAGGCTAGAAATAAGAAGGGTACCCATTAGGCGCATACCTAAGACGACGATAATGGAACAAAGTATAGCAAATAGCACTCGGTAAAAGTCGGTTTTTACGCCGATAGATTTTGCGAATTTTTCGTCGAAAGTAAGTGTGAATATTTTATTATAGGAGATAAGGTAAATAGTTAAAATGATAGTTGTTAAAATAATGCTAAAGATGATATCAGTATTATTGATTGATAGAATATTGCCGAAAAGATAACTATTTAAGTCAATATTTACACCTTTAGTGATTGAGATAAGGAAAGTACCGAGGGCGAGGGCGCTGGCGGAAATGATGGCAATCGCAGAGTCGCCACTAATTTTATGATTATCCTCTAGTTTTAGGATAAAGAAAGACGCAATAATTACGGCGGGTATAGCGAATTCTAGCGGAGCTAGACCGAGTACGGTAGCTATAGCAACGGCACCAAAGCCGACGTGCGACAGTCCGTCTCCAATCATGGAGTTTTTCTTGAGGACAATAGGAACTCCAGCCAAGGCAGCACAAATAGAGAGTAATAGTCCGACGATTAGGGTTTGAACTAGAAATGAGTAAGAGAAAAAAACCGCCATATTATTTCTCCTCCTGATGAACTTTTTTTACGAAATCGGAGGTAGGGCCGTAGAAAAAGTCGTTATTTAGAGAAAGAATTTTATTACCGATAAGGTTATGATGGTCTAGGTCGTGAGTAACCATAATAATAGTAATTCCCTGTTTTTTATTGATATCTTTAAGAATTTGATAGAGAGCGGTTTTCGACTTTAAATCGAGGTTATTTGACGGTTCGTCTAGAATCAATAGTTTAGAGGTAGCACAGAGGCTACGGGCGAGTAGAACTTTCTGACGTTGACCGCCGGAAAGGTCGCAAAAACTCTTTGTTTTTAGATTTTTAATTTTAAGGATTTCGAGATTTCTATCGGCAAGTTTTTTTGCTTCTTTATTGTAGAATATTTGTTTGCGATTGAGAGTCCCAGATAGGACAATTTCAAAGACTGAAGCTGTAAAATTTGGATTTAGGCTAATTTCCTGTGGCATATAGCCGATAAAATTTTGCTTTAGACCATCTTCGTAAATAACTTTTCCGGATTTAGGCTTCATAAGATGTAGGATGGTCTTAATAAGTGTAGATTTTCCGGAGCCATTTGGCCCGACAACACAGACAAAATCGCCGGGAGAAATTTTAGCGTTAATATTTTTTGCGACGATATGATCATCGTAGCCGATAGTGAGATTTTTTAGAGTTATCATATTTGCTTTAAAACTATTTTAGCATATAATATATGTATGAGTAAAATTTCGGGGTTGACACAGGCGGAAGTTGATGAACGTATGCGCGCCGGCATGGATAATAAGCCGGTAAAAGCACCATCTAAATCTACTTGGCAAATAATTTGTAGCAATACGTTTACCTATTTTAACGGGATATTTGTTTTTATTGCGGTGATTTTATTTATGGTAAAGTCTTACCGAGATTTAACGTTTCTCGGGGTAATCTTAGCGAATACGTTAATCGGCATCATTCAAGAGCTACGCTCGAAAGCGGTTTTAGACAAATTAACCGTGCTAAATGCTCAAAAATCCGTAGTAATTAGAGATGGAAAGAGAGAAAAGATTTCGGTAAACGAATTAGTAATGGATGATATTGTCGTGTTCTCGGCCGGAGACCAGATTCCCGCGGATGCTAAGGTGATATCGGGAGAAGTTTCGGTAAATGAGGCGCTTCTGACTGGTGAAGCGGATGAAATTATAAAGAAGACCGACGATGAATTGTTGTCGGGTTCTTTTATCGTTTCGGGAGAGTGTTATGCGAGATTAACAAAAGTTGGCGATGATTCTTATATTTCCAAATTAACTCTAGAGGCACGCGCGATAAAGACTGGTGAGCAGTCGGAAATCATAAGGTCCTTAAATAAATTATTGAGGATTGTCGGCATAGCGTTAATTCCGATTGGTATAATTCTATTCTTGCATCAGCATTTTGTGGTTGGATTGAGTATGGAAGCGAGCGTACAGGCAGTAGCGGCGGCGATTATTGGCATGATTCCGGAAGGGTTATTCTTGTTAGCTTCTGTTTCCCTGGCAATTTCGGCGATGAGGTTAGCGCTAAATAAAGTTCTAGTACACGAGATGAAATGTATCGAAACGCTGGCGAGGGTAGATGTTTTATGCGTAGACAAAACCGGGACAATTACGAGTGGGGAGATGTCGGTAGAAGAGGTAGTGGAATTAGATAATGATTTTAATAAAGAGGTACTTAGTGCTTTTGTCCAGGCACAGAAGGCTGACAATGTAACAATGGAAGCACTAAAGGCGCATTTTACAGATAAGAGTAAGATAGAAAAAGAAAAAGTACTAGGATTTTCTTCTAAGTATAAATATAGCGCGGTAAAGTTTAAAAAAGAGGGAAACTATATTTTAGGCGCGCCGGAATTTATTTTAGGTGAAAAATATGATGAATATAAGGACAAAATAGAAAGATATAATAAAAAAGGATATAGAGTATTACTGTTTTGTAGGTATGGTGGTAAATTAGACGGCGAGAAACTAAGAAGCGAAGTAATACCAAAAGCTCTAGTCGTGTTAGCGGATGCGGTAAGAGATACTGCGCCGCAAACCTTTAAGTATTTTGAGGAGCAGGGTGTAGAGGTGAAAGTTATTTCCGGCGATAACCCATTAACTGTTGCCGAAGTAGCGAAGAGAGCGGGCATTAAAAATACCGATAAGTATATTGATACTTCGGGTTTGACCGATAAGGAATTAGCGGAGGCTGCGGTAAAATATACAGTTTTCGGAAGAGTGCTGCCGGAGCAGAAGCGTAAATTGGTAAAGGCCTTGCAAGCGGCGAAACATACTGTAGCAATGACCGGTGATGGCGTGAATGATGTATTGGCTCTGAAAGATGCAGATTGCAGTATAGCGATGGCGTCTGGCTCGGATGCAGCAATACATGCTGCTCAATTAGTGTTACTAGAATCAGATTTCTCGAAAATGCCGAGCGTGGTAAGAGAGGGGCGTAGAGTAGTAAATAACCTAGAACGTTCGGGTAGTTTATTTATCGTAAAAAACATTTTTTCGTTTATGGCGGCGATTATTACGGTTATATTCAGCGCCGCATATCCGCTACTATCGTCGCAGGTGTCATTAATTTCAATGTGGGCGATCGGTGTGCCGTCGTTCTTCTTAGCGCAAATGCCGAACGAAGATTTAATACACGGTCGGTTTATGGCGAATATCCTAAAGAAGGCGATACCTGGCGGGCTAACTGCAGTATTATTGGTTTTTGCGGCTGACTTATTGGCCGATATTTTAAAGATTCCGGAAGGACAGGTATCGACTGGATGTACGATGGTGTTTGCGGCGGTTGGTATTATATATCTATATAGGATATGCAAGCCGTTTGATTGGTATAGGAAATTAGTCTGGGGAGGATGTTTAGGAGGATTACTGATATGTCTATTTATGTTTAGGTGGTTCTTTAGGCTTTCTAGTGATATTTCGTTGAACTTGTTGTTAATCGTTGCTGTGCTGTCGATATTAGCGGTACCGTTATTAAGAGGTTTTGAATTAGGGGTAGAAAAATTCTTTAAAAAAGTCGTACATTGGGCTTGACAACTTTAGCTTAAGCGGCTACAATGATATTGGAGAGTGGTGAAGTGTTGATTATGTTATTTGATGATTAAACAAAAAAGGAGTAATTATGGCATATAAAAGTAAAAAGAGAATAGCAATAATAGCGTTATCGGCGCTAGTAATGACACTTAGCTCAGTCTTTGTTGGTGGTGCTCCGGTATGGGCAGCAACTACCAGGATTTCAGTAATTGTACATTCTGCAGATGAACAGCCTAGCAATGGCATTTATAGGCTTCGCTCTGCCTTAAATACTGAAAAGGTGATAGATGTGGCCGGTGGTTCGGAAGAGAGTAAGTCTAATGTTCAGCTTTATAGTTATAATTAAAATGCTGCGCAGAAGTTTGTTAT
>JAFRFM010000011.1 GCA_017434345.1 Candidatus Saccharimonadota bacterium | reverse complement strand
GAGTACGGAACTGTAATTCCGGCGCAGCTTCACCTAGCCGAGCTGTCCCTTTACTTGACGCGAGGAAACGGCGTAGATATCTTATTTCGCCCCCCTGACCTGCCCTAGAAGCCTGGTTTGGCTTAGAAAAAAACTCTTGCCGTGATATTCTGCTTATGCTATACTGAATAAAACAAATAATCACACAAAGGAGTGGGCAAGATGAAGTTAAATTATAACGGGCCAGTTGTTCTCGCCGTGCTCGACGGTGTCGGGCTTAGACGCGAGGCAGACGGTAATGCCGTGAAACAGGCGCACACCGAGTTCCTTAATGCCGCCGTTAATAATTATCCGACTCTTGCCCTCATGGCATCTGGCGAAGCCGTTGGAATTCTACCCGGCAATATGGGTAATTCCGAGGTTGGGCATAACACTATCGGCAGCGGCCAAATCGTAAAACAGGGAATCGCGCGTATTGAAGAAGCCTTTACGAGCGGTTCTATTTGGGAATCTAAGGCTTGGAAAGATATTACTCTCCGTACTGCATCTAATAATTCTACCTTGCACCTCGCTGGTATTCTTTCCGACGGAAATGTTCATAGTTCCATTAACCATTTAAAACATCTTATCGCTCGTGCTCACGAGCAGGAAGTTTCAAGAATTCGTATCCACGCCGTTTTGGACGGTCGTGATGTTCCGCCACAGTCCGCCAATCAATATATCGCCGAAATAGAAGCTTTCATCAACGGTTTTCCTGACCACCCAGATTATCGTATCGCTTCCGGTGGTGGGCGTATGGTCTTTGTCGCCGACCGTTATGAGAATGACTGGGATATTGTTAAAGCTGGCTGGGACGCTATCGTTCATGGTGATGCGCCATATCAATTTTCTTCCGCTATTGAGGCTGTTGGCACTTTTCGCGCTGGCGATCCTGCTCTGCAGGATCAATATATTCCGCCATTTGTCATAGTCGAAAATAACGAACCTGTCGGCAAGGTTAAAGACGGAGACAGCTTTATCTATTTTGATTTTCGTGCTGACCGTGCCATTGAAATCGCTCAAGCATTCACCTATGACGACTTTAAATATTTTGACCGCGGTTACCGCCCAGATGTCTATTTTGCCGGTATGACCGAATATAATTCCGACACGAATGTCCCAGAACATCGTCTAGTCGAACCGGTAAAAATCCATGATACGCTTCCGGAATTTCTCGGCAAAAATGGTATTTCTCAGCTCGCCGTTGCCGAAACCGTAAAATTCGGGCACATAACCTATTATTTTAACGGCAACAGTTATATTGAGGCAAAAAACGAAAGGCATATTGAGATTCCATCGGACACCAAGCCTTTTGATACTCGTCCCTGGATGAAATCCGCAGAAACCGCCGACACTATTCTCGAAAATATCAAAGATTTTAAATTTATCAGACTTAACTTTGCTGGTGGAGATATGGTTGGACACTTTGCAGAACTGGAGCCTACTATTTCCGCTATCGAAGCTATTGATATCCAGCTCGCTCGCCTCGCTCGGGAAGTTGACCGTCTCGGCGGCGCTTTAATTATTACGGCCGACCACGGTAACGCCGAAGAACTAATTGATGAAAACGGTAATCCAAAAACTTCCCATACCACTAACCCCGTTCCATTTGTAATCTACGATAACACCCCTAACCGCGACCAATATAAAATCAGCCATGTTCATAATGCCGGTCTTGCAAACATTGCTAGCACTATCGCAATTATGCTCGGCCACGATGACTACCCAGGCTCATGGCACGCCCCACTCATCGTCCCACAAGACAGTCCCGACGCCGTCTAAGGGGTGGACAGCATTGAAAACGGGAGGCACGAAAGCACCTAATTTGCTTTCGCGCCATGCGGTAACTTGGTTGCGAAACCATGAAACTCGCGCTATAATGTAGCTATTATGATTACGAAAGCTATAATTCCTATTGCTGGCTGGGGAACCCGCCGATTGCCTATCACTAAAGTTATCGAAAAGTCTATGTTGCCAGTCGGCAACCGCCCCCTTGTTGATTACTCTGTTCAGGAGCTTATCGCCGCTGGGATAAAAGATATATATATGGTCGTTAGTAATGTTGACCCTTGCCAGGTTCGCGAATACTACCGCGATAACCACGCCTTAAATAAGTATCTTATTGAACGCGGCAAAAAAGACCGTCTAAAGGTCGCGAAAACTATTCCAAACGATATCCGTGTCCATTATACAATGCAGGATCCTTCCGGAAAATATGGCACAGCAGTCCCTATTGCTATGGTTGTCGAAGAATACCGTATTAACGAACCAGTCGTAGTCTTTATGGGCGACGATTTTATTTGGAATCCGGACGGCGAATCTGCCACGGAATCTCTTTTGAGTAGTATTAAATCCGACAATGAGAGCGCAATTCTCGGCGTAGAAATTCCGAAAGAAGATGTTGAGAAATACGGTGTTCTCTCTGTTGAAGACGGTAAATTAACCGGCGTCGTTGAAAAACCATCCGTAGAAAATGCCCCGACGAATTTAATCAACGTCAGTAAGTATATTATGTCTCCAGATTTGCTTAAAGAAATCGTAAAATATGTCCACGAAAACGATTTCGGCGTAGAAGATCAAGAATATCTCGTCACCGACCCGATAGACAGTTATATTAAGAGGGGCGGTACCGTTCGCGTCGCTAGCACTACCGGCGAATACCTCGACGGCGGTTCCGTAGAAGGCTGGGTCCACGCCAACAACGTCGTCTGCAACGGATAATCACATTAGCCAGGCTACATCAATACTGAAGAAAAAAAGACGTTTTCGCCGGGCTCTGCGCCGAAGCTCGGCGCAGGGTCAGGGTGTGGCCCCTGTGAAGACAGGGGTCACACGCCTGACCGCCGGCAAAAACGTCTTATTTTTCTTCAAGGGGCTAGAACATTGCGAGAACCAAGGTATTTATAGGGTTGTAATACTTGCAAAAATTATTCGTTGTGTGATATAATTCTACTATGAAAAAAGCGAGGTCGTATCAGGAAGAAATTGGCGGGGTTGTCGCTAATTTACGTATGGAAAAGTCCCTTACTCAAGCTGAGCTGGCGGAAGGTATCGGTACTTCTCAATCCGCTATCCACCGTATCGAGAAAGGTGAACAGAATATATCCCTAGAAATGGTCAAAAAGCTCTCGGATTTTTTCGGTAGCTCGATTCTCTCTATAAATACCGAACATTCGCAGGGGTTAAGAGTAAATGGCGGTAAAGAACTACATGGCGAAATCACTACGAATACTAGTAAAAACGCCGCGGTCGGCTTGCTTTGTGCCTCTCTGTTAAATTCCGGAAAAACTACTTTCCACCATCTCGCTCGTATCGAAGAAGTTTTTCGCATAATTGAAGTTTTGGAGTCTATCGGTGTAAAATGCCGCTGGAAAAACCGTAAGCGAGATTTAGAAATTATACCACCACGCGAATTAAAAATGCGAAATCTAGACATCTCCGCTGCCCGTAAAACCCGCTCGATTATTATGTTTCTTGGGCCACTTTTGCATAAATTTTCGCATTTTACCCTGCCTTATGCCGGTGGTTGTTCTCTCGGCGTCCGTACGATAGATCCGCATCTTCGTGCCCTTTCTACCTTCGGTCTGTCCGTAGATGCGATTACTACCCCCGGTTTTTATGAAGTAAAAATCAACCACTCGCAAAAATCACAAACTTCGCGAAACACTTATCCGGACAAACGCATCATTCTTATCGAGCGCGGCGATACGGTTACCGAGAACGTTCTTATGGCCGCAGCTCTTTACCCTGGAGAAACGATTATTATTGGGGCCTCTCCTAACTATATGGTTCAAGACGTCTGCTTCTTCCTGGAAAAACTCGGAGTTAAAATTGAGGGAATCGGTACTACTACTCTAAAAGTCATCGGTTGCGAAAAAATAGATGTTGATGTCGATTATTATCCATCGGAAGATCCTATAGAAGCAATGTCTTTTATCGCAGCCGCCCTTACTACGCATTCCGAAATTACTATTACTCGCGCCCCGATTGAGTTTCTCGAAATAGAACTCGAAATTTTAAAAGGTATGAACGCAAAAATCGACCGTACAGACGAATATTTATCAAAAAACGGTCGTACCCGCCTTGTAGATTTATTCGTTAAGAAGTCAGACCTTGTCGCTCCGCATGATAAAATCCACCCTATGCCTTTCCCGGGCCTTAATATTGATAATCTTCCGTTTTTCTCGGTTATTGCCGCTTCCGCCCGTGGCCGTACGCTTATTCACGATTGGGTTTTTGAAAACCGCGCTATCTATACCGCTGATTTAGCAAAATTGAATGCAAAGGTGGAGCTTCTCGACGCGCATCGTGTCTATGTAGAAGGCCCGGCAAACTGGCGCCCTGCCGAGCTTGTCTCGCCTCCCGCGCTCCGCCCTGCCGTCGTTATCCTAATCGCAATGTTGGCTGCTCCTGGCATGTCTATTCTCCGTAATACTTACTCAATTAATCGTGGATATCAAGATTTCGCCGCCCGTCTTAGACGCCTCGGCGCCGATATCGCTCCACTTAGCGGAATATAAATAATATGAACAACCCAGAAATAATTAGCAATTCTTTACCAAACCCAATTTTAAACGGCCTCAATCCCGCGCAAAGGGAAGCCGTTAAAACCCTCGATGGGCCACTACTCATCCTAGCCGGCGCTGGTTCCGGAAAGACGAAAACCCTTACCCATCGCATCGCCAACTTACTCTCTCGTGGCACTCCAGAAAATCATATCCTCGCTGTTACCTTTACTAATAAAGCCGCTGGGGAAATGCGCACGCGCCTTTGGAAAATCCTTAATCCGGATTCCGCCTATGATGCTCCGAGAAGTTTTATGCCGTACATGGGAACTTTTCATAGCATCTGCGTTCGTCTGCTCCATATCGAATATCTCGCCGCTGGTCTAGACCCTAATTTCGTAATTTACGATACAGACGACCAGCTCTCGCTCATCCGCCATATCATTCGCGAACGTCATTTTGATGCAAAAAATTTAAAGCCTAAAGCTATTCAATCCGTTATATCTGCTAACAAAAATAATGACATCACTCCCGAAGAATATAAAGCCGAAGCTTACTACCCTAATCAAAAACAAATAGCCGAAATCTACCAGCTCTACGAAAAACAAAAAAATAAGGCTTCCGCTTTAGATTTTGACGACTTACTTATTAAGACAGCTAAACTTTTCAAGAAAAATCCCGAAGTACGCAAAAAATGGCAAAAGCGTTTTGAATATATCTTAATTGACGAGTACCAGGACACAAATTCCATCCAGTATCAGCTCGTAAAAATGCTCGTTAATGAGGAACGCAATATCTGTGCTGTGGGTGACGACTGGCAGTCTATTTATTCGTGGCGCGGCGCAGATTTTACGAACATTCTTAATTTTGGAAAAGATTTTCCGGGCTGTAAAGTCATAAAACTTGAACAAAATTATCGCAGTACCGGAAACATTCTAAAAGCCTCGCAAAGAATTATCGAACAAAATAAAGCTCGTACCGATAAAACGCTTTTTACCGAAGCTGGTGATGGCGACCCCGTAGAAATCGAGTGCCTCTCGGACGAGTCTGCGGAAGCTAACTACGTCGCTTCGCGCATTGGCCTAGAGCTAGTAAAAAAGAACTCGCCCTATCATAATTATTCCGATTTCGCAGTTCTTTATCGTACCAATGCTCAGTCCTACGCTTTTGAAAAAGCTTTTATCGCCTCAAAAATACCCTATAAAATAATCGGTGGCGTTCGTTTCTACGACCGTAAGGAGGTCAAAGACGCCCTTGCAATTCTAAAAGTCCTAGTAAATCCAAATGACGTTGTTAGCTTAGAACGTGCCTGTAAAAATGTCCTGTCCGGCATTGGCGATGCTAGTTTTAATAAAATTATAGCAGGAGTTCCACTAACTGGTCGTGCTAAAAAATCTTACGAACGCCTCACTAATTTTATCGAAGAATATAAGAATTCAACTCTCCCGCCGTCAGAAATTATAAAAAATCTCGTCACCTATTTCAATTTTTCCGAACTTCTAAATGACGGCACTCCTAGCGGAGAAGAACGCCTAGAGAATCTATCCGTCCTTAGTAACAACGCCGTAAATTATGAGAATTTATCAGATTTTCTCGCCGATGCCGCTTTAATGTCCTCCGCCGACGAAGAATCTGGTAAAAACTCCGTTACGCTTATGACCCTCCACGCCGCAAAGGGTCTAGAATTTCCAGTTGTATTTCTCGTTGGTATGGAAGACGGACTTCTCCCGAATGCTCGTTCGGAAAATGAGGAAGACATAGAAGAAGAGCGTCGTCTTGCCTACGTCGGCATGACTCGCGCCCGCAAACTTTTAATTATGACTTACGCAAAATCTCGTTTTTCCTTTGGAAGTCGCAGCTACACCTCACCATCTCGCTTCTTGCTCGAACTCGGCTATAATCCATACGGCTCGAACGACTATCAATCTCCGAAAGAAGACTTTGATCCATTCTCCGAGGATTTTGACGACACCGATTTTGATACCGAAGGCTTCGATAATGACCCGTTCCCAGATGATGGCCCAATCTTCGAGTAATCTTATCCTCGGCATCGACGAAGTCGGTCGCGGGCCGTGGGCTGGCCCACTCGTCCTCGGAGCTTGTATCCTTCCCGCTCGCTTCGACGGGAATAATCGACCTCTTCCAGAACAAGCTTGGCAAGATAACCTTACCGATTCAAAGAAGCTTACCGCTAAGAAAAGGGAATTACTTTCTGAAGAAATCTATCAAAAAGCTATTGCTACCGGACTTGGCTGGGTATTCGCAAACGAGCTCGATAAAATCGGACTTTCTAATGCACTAAAAACCGCCGCTTTTCGCGCAGTAGAAAATCTTTCCGCAAACGACTCCGACGAACCTGTTGACTTTTTCTCCGAAATAATTATCGACGGCACACAAAATTTTCTAAAAGGCACCGAATATGAGGATAAAGTTACAGTCTTAAAGAAGGCCGATTTTCTGATTAAAGAAGTTTCTGCCGCTAGCATTATTGCGAAAGTCGCTCGTGATAATTACATGATAAAATTAGCAGAAAAATATCCCGATTATGGTTTTGAAAAGCATGTGGGCTATGGTACCAAAGTACATAAAGAAGCCCTAGAAAAATTCGGCCCCTGCCCAGAACATCGTTTTAGCTTCCGCCCGGTCGCGAAAATCGCCAGTCCCGCAAAAAATGCCAATCCCGCGAAAATCGCCAACTCTGCTAACCCTGCCAACTCCACGCGAGCCGCAAATTTCGCAAAAACCGCCAATCCCACGCGATTTGTCCCAAAGAAAAACACCACCACCTCCGGAAAATATGCCGAAGAAGTCGTCATTAAACATCTCCAAGCTCTCGGACATAAAATCATCGCGCATAATTATAAAACAAAAACCTATGAAATAGATATCATTTCCGCAACGAAAGAACATATTTATTTCACCGAAGTAAAATACCGTAAAAATATTTCACATGGCGAACCACTAGAAACTATCACTATCGAAAAGCAGAAGCAAATGCACTATGCCACCGAGTGCTTTATGAAATTTTTGTCTAAAAAATTAGGTCGTGAAGATTTACCTGCACCCCTACTTGCCGTCGCGTCAGTTTCTAAAGATTACGAATTAGAAACTTGGTTCCCACTCGCCGAATAATCACCCCGTAATTTTATATAGAAAATACGGGTCGTGTTTGCGTATAAACTTCACCCCCTCTAATCCATCTGCTTGAAATGCTAAGGAAATTAAATATAAGGG
>JAFRFM010000010.1 GCA_017434345.1 Candidatus Saccharimonadota bacterium | reverse complement strand
GCCTCAACTGCCAATAATTGTTCCGCAGTTTATTACACCGTGAAGAAAGGTGATACGCTTTGGGCTATCGCTCAGCGTTACGGAACTACCTATCAGGAGATCGCAAGGCTTTCCGGCATCGCCAATCCTAACCTAATCTATCCAGGCCAGAGAGTGAGGGTAAAATAATGCTTCCCGATAAGGTTTATGAGGTCTTAAGGTGGCTTGTTGCGGTCTTTCTGCCGGCTCTCGGCGTGTTTTTTTCGACGCTCGCCGAGGCTTGGCACTGGAATCTCCCGACCGAAGCCATCTTAACTACCTTGTCGGCAGTAGAACTGTTTCTGGGGGCCATTTTCGGTATTTCTAAGGTGATTTACGACAGAAAAGAAAACCCCGAAAAGGACTTGTAAAAATCTCAAATTAAGGTTAAATACAAACACCTTGCGAGGATCCGGCCGCGATTTGTGGAACCGGTCGAGCAGGCCGCTCCTCTCGATGCGGTATCGCGGCCTCGCAGGGTGAATTTAACTAAGGAGATTTTATGGAAATATTAGTAAAACAATTAGATAATCCACTTCCAGATCCGCTAGATATTAAAGCCTGCGATGATTTCTTCGAGGCTCTAGAAAATGAAGAGGTGGAGTTTTAGGAGGAGTATGGAAAATAATCAGAAAACCGCTATTCAAGAAATGGATGGAACTATCAAACGCCGTAATGATGAAAAGCTAGCCGAAGCGGTTAAGCTCGTCAACGAAGCTATCGTGGCTGAATATAAGCGTCTTGAAGATATAGCAAAAACCGAAGAGGGCGATCCGATTCTGATCGAGGGTGAAACCACGGCCGGCTACTTCTGCCATTTAATGGTCGACCCAAAAGAGGTTGCGAAGATTGCTTTGGAATACAACTATCCGGTTTGGCATATTTTACGGCAGGATTATCCCGATGGCATGTGGGAGGACTTAGGTCGAAAGTTCGGTTTGGCGACGGTGTGTTCGATTGATTTATAGGAGTAATTATGAGCTATATTGGAATTCTTGAATATGTGATCGGCGTTATTCACGATAAAGATATCTGGTACTATGTCGGCGATAAAGACGCAAATGGTAAGCGTTTACGTACCGACGAGCGCTATTCTTCATTCTTGGTTGACGCTAAACGCTATGATGGTGAAGATGCCTTGCGAGAAGAGTTGGAATCTTTGCCGAAGACTTTGACCTATAAGATTCTCGAGATTCAGTGCTGCCCGAAGTGCAAGAAGGAGTTCACAGAATATCCGGCCCTCTCGCGTGAGGATAACGAAACTGAGATTTGCCCGCAATGTGGGGTTCGCGAGGCTTTAGAAGCCTATAGCAAATATGTAAATGCGAAATAATGTTATGTCATTCTTAGTCTAAATACCATCTAAAAATGGTATAATTGTACTATGATTATCAAAATAAAAACTTCTTGGTGGTTCTCTTATGAGTGAGTTCTTGCGCAGCAATTCAGAATCGTTTGAAGGCGATCAGGAATACGATTCGGACATTACGAATCTGGCTGTTAATGGCTTATCTCGCGTCGTTAGTGAGCAGGATAACGCCACTAATAATGACGGCGATTATGAGGAAGAAAATGGCTACACTGACGATTATGACGAAGAGGACGAATATAATGATGACGATTACGATGATGGCGATTATTATAGTGAATATGAGGAGCAGCATTATGGCGAGGAACGCGCCGACTTTGATGAAGAAAAATTAACACTCCATGAGATCCCTTTGCCAGCGGAGATCTTAGAGCGTTATTCTTTCCTCAGCGAATTACCGCATGGCGTTGCCGTCATGGGTGGCGTGGCTCGTAGTATAGCAAGAGAAATTATAACTGGCGAACGTGAGCCCATCCGTGACATTGATCTTATAAATATTACCGATGAGGAGGGTAACAGTGAGGTCGATTACGATACTCTGGACGCGCTCTCACGTAAGTTTATGCCGGACGATTATACTTTCGGTCACGGCGTGGGAAATGATACCCTAGATCACTATTTTAGAACTCGTGATTTTACGGTTAACCAAAGCTTGATTAAAGACGGCAAACTCATTATTAGCGATTTCGCTTATAATGACTTCCAAGAGAATATTATTCGACCTACCTATTTTGAACATCCTTATGACGGTGACGATATAAGTAGTCGGTTATTCCTTAAAGCCTTAATGATGAGGAGCGTATTGTCGCAAATTTCTGATTCTATACCACTTATTGAAGATATGGAGCGACCAGAATACATTGGCTCATTTGATACAGCCCTGTTCTTAAATAAGGCTATGAGTCGCGGTGCCAAGACAGCTCGCGTATTTACGGAGGATCTTGCGGATTGGGATATAATTTCTGAAGATTATGCCGGTCGCCCAGTCGCTCTTGCCAAGGTGTTACTAGAAGATGTTTATGCGTTCGAATTTCGTCCATCTACTGATGAGCGATTTAAAGATATTCAAGAGTGTGAAGATATGGGAGGATTCTTTATTCCGCCAGCTATGTCGCGTTACCATGCCTCGGACCCTACAATTCGTCGTGCGATCGCCGAATACGAGGATGGTCTAGAAGAGCCTATCGACAATGGGGAAGAACGAGTTTCTGGCTATTACACCCAGGCCGAATATGACGATATCAATCGTTCTTCCGCCTATGATGATGATTATGATGATTATAATTAGGCATTAAAAAACACCGCTTTCGCGGCTCTTCTAAAAAGGTTTACCCCCGGACCGAAGCCCGAGGGTAGATGATAGTTGATAGTTACAAATGTGCGACTAGTTTAAAGTGGTAGTACACTTTTGAAGCCTTAGACTGCTTGCTCGTCGTGAGTATGGATCTTGATCATTCTGAGTTGACAACCGAGTTCATTAAGCTTTTCAGTGATTTCCTTGATATGGCAACCCTTCGAGCCGATCACATACCCAGCGTCATCTTCCAGGATGTCGAAGTGAAACACTCCATTACGAAGTTTCTTAACGCGCTCTACATTGACGAGATAGTAGTATCTCCTACCCTCGACCAACATTACTCGGTCTTCGTCGGACTGGAGATTGCCTATATGCTCGCCATTTGGACGACAAACTTTACGTCCATCTGCTGAGCTAGAGCAGTAAGAATACTCCAGCGACACACGGACGGCTAGCTTCCCGCTATCCTGAACGAATTTTACAACTTTTTCATTGCTGTCTGCTCGTTCTTTAGCGATACGCTGCTTTTCCGCTTCGCGACGATCCTCTTCGGCCTTAACCCAGGCAAGCCCAGGAGCAAAATTGAACTTTTCGTAGATCTCTTTAAGCGACCAACTATAGAGCGCGATGTGCGCATTGGTCTCTTTGCTGAGAAGCATTTCGACAAGCTCATCTTCACTTACGCCGACAAGAAGACCAATCTTCAGTACGAAGGCGATCATCTCGGTCGAGTTGCACCCTTCGGCCATTGACAGGCAGTCATTATAGTCGCTTCTCTCCAGACCACTGTACTCTAACCTAAAAAGACAAGAGACATCGGAAAGCTTGACGCAATCCGGGTTCTCTTTGTCGTACTTTATGATAGAGCGAAGCAGGTCGGTCGTAGTGCATTCATGAAGGTCGTTAGCGATCCTTGAAAGACCGCAGTGACCAATTACATATGCGTTTTCAACGACCTTCCTTTCGGTCTCCGGCTTCTCCATGCAGTGTTCGATAAAATCCCACTGCTGACGCTCGTAGGCGTACTCTCTTCTCTGAATCATAAGATCCAGATCAGAATCGAGATAATCTTCCGCTTTGACACTACGCCAACTGATATATTCCGGGCAGTAGTCGCGGAAGAGCTGGAGATTTCTGGAAGATTGGCGACAATGCCTTAGGACATTTTTTCTCAGCTCATCGGGAAAGTTGATAATGAATCTTTCAATTCCGTCCGTGCTGATTGGATAGTAGCTGCGAGCCTTTTCGACTCTTGCTACGAAATCCGTCAACGCCTGCTCGATATCAGCATCATCGGCAATTCCTGCCTCAATGAGACCATCTACGGTTACTTTCTTCAGTCGGATAAGCTTTGTTTTTCCATAAAGCTCGTCCGGGATAGAATCAAGTGTCACGCAATATGTCTTATTAAGTAAGGTTTTATCGCCAATTGCCTGAGCAATCATCATCCACTTCTTTTCTTCATCATCTTCGCTTACGCGGGCGATTAGATCGGATGCAGTGATAATGTCAGTGTCTTCTTTGACCGGATAGAATCTGCCGTTGAAGCTTAATTCTACTGCATTTTCATCCGGTTCTGTCGATACTGAACCTTCGTTGATGCTCCAGCGAGAGATAAACTCGTGGAATTCGCACTTTACGCTCATGTACGCAGGGATATTCAGCATAGAAACGCCTCTATTCCTCAGTACAGTAGCGATATAGTCGAAGTTTTCCTCGAATTTCTCCGCCGTTTCCGTCATGTCGTAGTTACGGACATAGTCGTCCGTATTCTTCACTACGCGGAGATCGTATGAATACCCTTCTTCTTCTTGCTTTTCATTCTCGAAAGAGAACGTGTGAGTCACATGAACGGTGTAAGAGTAACCTCTACGCATTCCATCATTAGACTCGCCAGTCGAATCACGGTACTCACTATGGAGAACGAACTCTTCCATCTGTTTGTTGACTAAAATCCTGATACTCATAATTTTTTCCTCCTTATAAAAAACAGGCCGATGTTCTTGAAGAATTAAGGGGATTTTCCCCACATCGACACGGTCACACCGCCCTTTTAGGTAGCGTGCAGCAGATAATCGCGTTATCTGCTCTACGCTACCTAAAAAGTAAGAAGGAAATTTCAGAGTTTAACAATCGTTTAGCTTCAAATTGTTAAGTTTCTACTTTCGCTCCATGATAGTGGAGTTCTAGTTGAACTTCTCTCGCCCGCAAACCGAAGTTTGTGGACGGGTATGAACACAATATGGTGAGCTTATCTATTGTGTTCGTACCCCACCCCGCATTACGCGGGACGGAGAACTATCATATAAGCAGTTTTAACAACGGCCCACCCTTTCTGCTTTCAAAAGGTCTAAATATACCGTTATTAATTTAATGTACAAGCCGTCCTTATTGATAAGAATCAATGAGGCTCTAACGGACGCCTACTCTGTCGATACTAAATATCGATTTTCGGCTTGTCCAGACAGTAAGTCTTCTTGCTAGCTCGACTTGCTGTCTGGATTGTTAAAATGAAACATCATTTAGCTTTGCCTTTCGGCTTTCGCTTTGAATTATTCATTTGCTATAAGCTTTTAGGGCTTTTGCCTTTTTCAAGCTTATGCTTACCTTATCGCACACGTGCTCATTTTTGTCAATCCGCTTATGATTATTTTTTGCCCTATTTTGGTGATTTTTCTTATTTTTACCCCTGTTTTTCTATATTTTGACAGTTTATTAAAATAATTGTAAAAATACATCAAAAATAGCCCATTTTCGGGCTTTTTTAGAAAAAAGTTATCCCCGGATCTAGGACCCGGGGATGGTTGATAGTTGCAAGGTACGAACCAGTTTATAGCGATGGTGCGCTTGCTGGAGTTATATGGTCTTCCACTCGTCGGTCGCGATGACCAGACGGTCCTCGTCAAAGGTAAGATTGAAGGGCATTTCGATACCAAGGCTCTCATAGAGATCCTCAACTTCCGGTTGATCGGCCACATAGACCTTCCCGCCAGCGACCACATAGAACGTGGAAGGATAACCATATCCGTAGCCTCCCCAGGTGACGCGGAAAACGTCGCCTTCGTGAGCCTTCAGGATAACCGCATCCCAGCTGCCGATACGTCCAGCATCTCCGTCAGCACCGTTTCCGCGAGCAATAAGCTCGTTCTCCTGGGCTTTCGGAGTTTTGATGCATCCGCATCCTCTACGCGTGTAGTTACGTTCCGAAGACAGGATTACGTAAAGCTCTCCGTCATCGGTGCGGTTGATACGCGGGCGACCAGACTTGGACGTGCCAACGGTAAGATCTGCGCGAAGTTCGCGAATCTCGCCCTCGACTCCCTTAGGAGTAGGCAGAAATACCTCACGACGGCCACGGCCGTATTCGCCGATAGCTACGCCAGCTACGGTACCGAACTTCATTTCTCTCTCGATAACCTTCAGTTCCTTGTTAGTGTCCAGCATGATATGCTCCTTTCCTCCCCACCGGGGAAATGCCAATGTTCTGTAGAATTAAGGGATTTTCCCACATTGGCGACCACTGCTTCTCTTGAGCAGCATTAAGCCAACCATAAAACCGATTAGCTTGATGCCGCTCAAGAGCGTAAACCGAACTCCAATTTATTAAGCATTCTATAAGGAATTGTTTCTCTCCCAATCCTTATACTTCCATTATAGCATAAGTTCTATAATTTGTCAATATGTACTTTCTAACTGGGGCGAAAATCTTGATTTAGTTATATTTCTTAAAGGAAGAAGACCCGCCGAAGCAGGTCTCTAAGTGCGTTGTCGTCGGGTAAGCTGTGGGGATTAGCGGGTTTCTGGGGGTGGGGTAAGTGTTACTCTTCTGCGTCCTCGGAGGTGTCGTCATCATCGGATTCGTCGTCCGTTTCTTCCGGATCTTCCGGTTTTTCGCGAACCGTCCTCAGATAGACAACTCTTTCCGGCTTTTCCCAGGGGGAAGTCCAACCTTCTTCGTACTCGATCAGACGAGGTTTGATAACCTGTATCTCGAGCTCAGAATTGGCGTCTTCGTCCTCAGGATAAGCATAGAAGCCGTCCTCTGCAATCAAGAACTTGGAAGCAACGCAGAGGTCGAGGAAATCGTACACGAAGCAACCGAAGCCGCCGTTCTTACCGAAGCAAGATTCGTGCATCATGAACTTCCTGACCGGGAAACCGTCGCCCATATCGATCTCGATGTAGGTATCCTGGCAACCGGAGCTACCCTGACGGAAGCAGAAGCGGTAACGATTGCGACGCTCATAGAGAGCGACTTTCTCGCCAAACTCGGCTTCGTACTCCTTGAGGAAGCGTCCAAAAGCGGTGTTGATCTCGCTGGCGTACATATCGCGCCCAGACTTGCACTTAACGGACAGCTCGTCGTTCTCAACGGAGATAACGAAGCTCGTCCTCGTGGAACTTGTCCATCCACCGCACTCGCCGTTCTTGATGATGAAAAGTCTGCTAAAATCCTTCATAGTAGTTCTCCTCTCTGCGGTTTTACCGCTGCAATAATGGTATGATAGAATTACATCTTGCCGCGAGGTTCCCCTCATGCGACCAGGTCTACCTGCTCTCCATAATTGACAGTAGATACAACTGGTCGCATGGGGTAGAAACTACTCAATGCTTACTTAACTTCAACCTTAATGTTCTTAAGCCTCTCAAGCTTATTATTTACATTATAGCACACTTTACTAAAAATGTCAATACTAGTTACGCTTTTATGGGTTTTTTGTCAAATTTGCAGATATGGCAAACGGCCGGATTGCTCCGACCGTTTTATGTGGAATTAGGGGGTGTATCCAGCTATTAACTGTTTACTGCTTTCTCCGCGAGGCTGATAGCGTCCTCTTTGGTTTTAGCTACGGCGAAGAATCCAGCCGTATGACAGAATATAGCTGTTTCTACGCCAGAGGCTCTTACGAGTTCCTCGTTTCTAAGTCCACGCCAACCCTCCGGGAAGGGTTTTCTTTGCGCCATCATATCCTCGATCGTCGGGGGGATCGCTTGTACGTTCCAGTCTCCACCAATTGCCGGAAATACTGCATATAGCAGTTCTGCGGCTTTCGGATCGTCAGAAGTGACAACCTCTTCCAGCCATCCACCGATGAACTTATCCATGACGAGTACGGCTCCGTCTGCGGTTTTAATCTGATCTGCGATCAGTTTACGCCCGTAGGCGGAAGAGATAGCGACTTTGATCTCGCGCTCCAATACCAGCTCTGCCATCTCGCAGGCCTTTACGAAGCAGACATCTGCATCCTCGTCTTCATCCCAAAGGGCGTTGAACGTGGAAATTACAGATGAAACCGACATAGAGTCGCCCTTTTCGCCTTGGCCGTTATCCCTAGCGTCAATACCTCTCACTAAGGCATCATCCACTCTCGATACGACTTCGGCGGCCATCTCATCATCGACTCCCTTATTTTCGCCCAGTTTTTTGACAATTTCTACTCCATACTTACGCCAGATCAAACCGGCAGAAGAATAGGTGATTCCGTCAGGGCGAATCTCGGAGAAGCCTTTCTGATGGTGATCAAAGCGCTTCTTCTCGGGGTCAAACTCGCCGCCAACATCGTAGACGATTGCATCTGTACTATCGATGATGGCCTGATCTCGGGTTCTGTAAAGCTCCACCGGGAACAGAATGGCAAGCATTGCCGTCGCGAATACTTCGTCCGCATGGTGCGGAGCGGTATGCGTTACGGCGTTGACAGTTGCATCATAAGTTTTGTGAACTCTTATCATAGTTTTACACCTCCCTAATTGATAATGTTCTACTTGCGTCATCTTTAATTATAGCACACATTACTAATTCTGTCAATATAAGCTTATGCTTTTACCCCTGTTTTACGGCACTTTCCAGCTTATCTACTAATAATCCTAAATCGGCTTTCATTTTCTCTGGAATTGCCTTTTTCTGAATAATTTCTAGGAATGTTTTATAAAACCATAGTTCGTCATCTTTTGATGCATTAAATCTCTGCCAAAGCTTATTCCCAACCTTTTCGTGTTCGTCCAACATATCCGTAAGATTATGGATTTTATCAGCGGTGGAT
>JAFRFM010000009.1 GCA_017434345.1 Candidatus Saccharimonadota bacterium | reverse complement strand
GATAAGATGAAAAGTGGCGATTCCTGGCAAAAGGACCAATTAGCCCGTAATCTATTTACGAACCTAGAAATCAACAATAAAAATGAGGTCTCCTACAGATGGAAGAAACCTCTTGAACCACTAGTTCTTGGGCGTTTGACCGAGAAATCTCGGTCTGGTGATCCGGGTGGGACTCGAACCCACGACACCAAGCTTAAGAGGCTCGTGCTCTAACCAGCTGAGCTACCGGACCAGATAGTATGATTATAACACTAAATCGCTAAAAATGGAAGCCCTTAGCACTAAATTTAGTAAGAGTGTATTACTGACACCGCTCTGCTCCTATATTATCATAAGCGTATGGAACATATTTTCGAAGAAATTAATCATATATTTGGCGATGTTGAAGTCGCTAGCATTTTAGTCATCATCCTGATTCTTTCGTTGATTATCGTGAATATTACCGCGTTTATTTGCCTTATTTCCATGAGAAAATCGCTTAAGCGAATCGCTAATCATTATCCCCCGGAAGAAGAAAAATTTAAAAAAGACGCTTCTCCGGAGAAGAAAAAATTCGAAAAGAGCAAGGCTCTCTCTAGGGGTTCAGCCAAAAAAGAGCGCATAAATTATTGTGAAATATTATTTATGTAAACTTTTTACGCTTTTTCTATTGACTTTTTAAAGTGTTTATGCTATAATAATAAGAGTATGTAATTATATTACATACTCTTTTAGTTGTTAATCAGGGAAAATATCATGAACACTCAAGATTTACGCTATCTTAAGAGTGAAAAGAAGATTCAGGATACCATCGATACGATGTTGGCAACAGGCAAAATAACCACAAATGTTACGGATTTTAGCAAGCAAGCCGGTATTTATACCTCTACTTTTTACGACCATTATAACGACATAGTGGATGCGTATATAGCCCGCAATGAACAACTCATAAAAGAACTAGAAGAATATCTCGGGGACGATTATCAAGACCTAGAATTATTTTTTTATAAAATATTTATCTTTATAGACAAGCATAAGCTTTATTTTCAAGGCGCACGGAAAAACGGAAATTATGTATTTTTTAAAGCGTTTATGCTAAATCTTAAAAAGCCTATGCTTGATAAATGGTCTAGATATTATCTAAATGACGCGAATAAAAATTTGCGATTAGAGCGGGCGTATCATAATTTCTGTTTTGAGGCTACCTGTGTTTATGACTACTGGCAAAAGACAGACGATTGTCGGCCGGATAAAATCGGTACCTATACTAAGCATATCGTTTATCTAGCAGATACTGCTTGCCAGAGGGTGGACCGGCAGGGTTGGGGATTTTAGCTGGCGGTAGGCTGGCGATAAGCTCCAAAAATTACACCTAGGCTAGAAATGGCGAAATTCTACCTCTAGTTTGTAGCGTTTATTTCCCTGTTCTTGTAAAATGAAGTTATGGACTTACAAAAAATTGGAAAATTTATCGCCAAAAAGCGACAAGAAAATAAATTTACGCAGGAAGGTTTAGCGGAAAAGCTCGACATTTCTGACCGCTCCGTTTCGAAATGGGAACGTGGAATCTGCTTGCCGGATGCGAATAATATGGCAAAACTTTGTGAAATATTTGATATTTCCTACAACGAGCTTCTGTCCGGCGAGGAACTAGAGAAGCCAGATTACGAAAAGCGTGCCGAGGAAAATCTAAAGGAGTTTGCGGAAATTGAAACAGCGCAGAACAAAAGGTTTCTCCTTTACGAAGCGGTTTTTGGAACATTACTCGTACTTATGTTTGTAGTATTAATGTTTGTGGTAAGTTTCCCAGAAATGGAGGAGAGTTTTCGAACTATTTCAATAATTTTCGGGCTGACGCTCGTGGTTATCGGCAGCAGTTTCTGCATAAAAATCGAAACGGAGGTTGGGAAATATAAGTGCAAAAATTGTGACCATCTCTATATTCCGAAATATTCTAGCACATTTTTTGCTCCGCACATCGGACGGACACGATATATGATTTGTCCGAAATGCCATAAAAAATCTTGGCAAAAGAAAATTACGTAGCTACGGTAAGATGTTTGAAACAGTCTTGCTCGTGCGAATATATAAATCCGGTCGCTTGTAGAAACGAGTAGATAGTTGTACTCCCGACGAATTTCATACCGCGTTTTTGTAGGTCTGCCGAAATCTTATCAGAGATATCGTTCGTGGTTTTTCCGACTTCATAGATAATTTTATCACCCGTGAAAGTTTTTAAGTAATTATAGAAAGAGCCGAACTCGTTTGCAATCTGGCGAAAAATTTTACTATTCTCAATGCTGGCTTTAATTTTACGACTATTTCGGATAATTCCCTCGTCTGTTAGCAACTCCGCAATCTTTTGGTCATCATATCTACAGACTTTGTCGATATTAAAATTATCATAAGCTTTACGGAAATTTTCGCGTTTATTTAAAATGCACTCCCAGCTTAGCCCTGCCTGGAACGATTCTAGGATTAACATTTCATAAAGATACTGCTCATTAAAATTTGACACACCCCATTCTTCGTCGTGGTATTTTATATACTCTGGATTATTTATATTACACCATTTACAACGATTTTCTACTGATATCATTTGTAGATATTATAAACGATAGCTCCTAGAAATCAAGAGTGTCGTTAGTCTTGACTAGTTCTATGGTTTAGTAGATAGTTTATGTGTTTTCATTATTGTTTCTGTATTATTTTATGATATAATGATATCAGAAGATTGAGTTTTGTTACTCGGAAGGAGGTGCTTATGGAAAAATCGACATATCGATTAATGGGTTTTATTCTAGGCGTAATAATGTCGGCCTGTACCGTCGGGATAATGCTTTGTTGCGTTATGATTGGATGGATATAGGTTTGACATTAGTAATGTCCCGCTTTGATGCGGGGCATTGTTGTTTAAAAGCGTGTTAATTCGTCGCTAGAATTGGAGCTATCTAGCGGAGGCTTAGCTTGACATTTTTATGGCTTATGCTATAATAAAATAATGAAATATAAGCCGGTTGAATACGAGCCGAAGAAATGCTGGGTAGGTGAGGGGCAGAAGATTTGTTATGCGACGAAAGAAGAAGCAGAGATGGCGGCGCGCGTTGCAGAATACGACCATGATGCACCGGAGCTAAACGTTTATAGATGTGAATATGGCGACCACTGGCATTTATCGTCGAAATAACTTTGCTGCAGGGAAGGCGATAAGGGAAATACCTTAACTCTGCGCAACGGGGTCTTCGACAGCTTACGCAGAGTTAAGGTATTTTCCTCACCACATTCCCTGTGGTATAATATTGTTGTGAAATTACTACTACATACTTGCTGCGCGCCATGCAGCGTTTACTGTATCAAGAAGTTACGCGAGGAGAATATCGAGCCGACACTTTTTTGGTATAACCCGAATATTCACCCATATTCCGAATATAAAGCAAGGCGCGATTGTCTAAAAGAATATGCCAAAAAGAAAAATGTTAAGCTGGTTTTAGAAGATGATTATGGTTTAGACGAGTTTGTATGCGGGGTACTTGCGGGAGTTGATGGAGAAAATGCGGACGAATTTTTAAAAACGATGCTGACGCGGTGCGAAAAATATTGTTATCCGAAGCGTTTCCGAAAAGCTTTCGAGTATGCAAAGAAAAACGGCTATGATACAATTACGACGACTCTGCTTTATAGTATTTACCAAAAGCACGATGAAATTATAAAGATTATGCAAGAGATGTCTAAGGAATACGGTGTGGAATTTTTATATTGCGACTTTAGGGAGGGTTGGCGCGAGGGACAAGATGAGGCGAGAGCGGCTGGACTCTATATGCAGAAATATTGTGGTTGTATTTTCTCGGAAGAAGAGTCGGGAATCGGAAGAGAAATCGGGCGAAAGCTGAAAAAACAGGGGATTTCGCCGACAAATCAGAATGTGAGAAAGTTTATAGCTGAGTCATAGTACCAGTTGAGGCGTTCCAAGTGACCTCGCGACCTTGCCAATTACCACGAACGATATGATTACCGCCAGAGTCCTTTTGATAACCAGAGCTGGCGACGAAATCTTTTGGTGGCTTGACGCCGTTAAACTGGTTGCTTCCAGAGCCGAGCGAGATATATTCTTTCTTGGCGGAGTTTAAGGTATTGAGTCTATCCTGGAAATTGTCGGTAGAGGTGTTTTGCGGTTTTGGCTGTCGGATATCGAGTTCGGCATCGTTGTCGATCATTTGTTGGTAAACATTAGCAGAATCGCCGATAGGGTTGCCGGCGGAGGCTGCGGAACCAGTGGAGCCAGAGAAACCGGAAGTGTCATGAACTTGGAAATTCTGATTTTCTTTCGCATCGCCTTGACCTGAGACTGGGCCGGAGCCGTCGGCAGAAGCACGTTTAGCCATCATGTCATTATAGTCTTCGTATTTGTGATTTTCAGCAAAAGAGCTCTTTCCATCAGTACCAGCAAGTCTAGCAACAGACGCGAATTTAGTGGCATCACCACTCTGCAATCCACGTTCAGTTGTAGCCTGCTGCGCAACGCTATTAAGCATTTCGCGCCCAGAAGCTCCGGCCATAGCATAGAGCGAGTCTTCCTTGCTTGGGTCGATAGCGCCGTTGGTTTGGCTATAAAGCTCTCCGGCATCGGTAATGTGATGTTCGATAGCGGAGTCGATATGCGCACTATCCTTAGCCCAGTTTTTAAAGCTAAGCTCTTCGCTGGAAATTTTATTACCGGAAGCATCTTGACCTTTATTAATCTGATCTGCCCACTCAAACGCAGCAGCATCGGCAGCGCGATAGTTTTTACTGCCATTACCAGTGGTCATTTGTTTACTGATAGATTGCATAATTTCCCTATCATCTGCGTCAAAGTTCTGACCTTTAATGAACTTGGCAAAATCCTTAGCTTGGAATTTACTGGCACCAGCAACATCAACCATAGCAAGCATACGCATTTTTGCTTCGTTCATAGCGAGGTTATTGTCACTAGCTTTAGCGGCTTTATAATTATTGAGTTGATCCACCCACTCACCAGTAGCGTTATTGCCTTCTCCGCTAAAGAGCTTGTTTAGCTGTGCGCCCCCATTAGTTTCGCGTTTATAGAAATCGGTATACTCTGCGAGACGAGATTTCTCGGAAGCTTTCTGGGATGCTTCCATGGCGGCATCTTCATTAAAGTTCTCATAAGCATCTCTTGCAGCGGCGAGACCACCGATAGTATCACTTCTGATTTTATTGACAGTGCTATAGGCGCGACCGAGACGGCGTTTTTGCGAGCTGGAAAGATTTTCTTTGTCTTTAAGCTTATTAATTAACTTCTGAGCATTCTTTTCCTGACTACGAAGATTGCGGTCTTCTTGAGCATTTCTAAAGGCCTGGGAATTACGCAATGCACTGCCGACAGCTCCTTTAGCACGGCTGGAGAGACCCATAGTAGCATTACTAATTCTCGCGCCGATATTTCCGAGAGCATTCATAGACTGGCGGACAAGAGTTGGGATGAAGAAGAACGGAATGATATTGATTAATATTGCTGATAGTTGGAAGATGAATGCCATCGCAAGGTTCGTGTCTCCGACAGCACCGAATGGCGCAAAAATGCCGCCAAAGTTGGTTATAAAATCAGCCGTAGTAACGCTATTGCCAGCGGCCAAAACTACGGATGAGGCAAAATTTCCACCGCCGATTAACAGCCCACAAGTCGGATAGAGCATGAGCATTTGCGCGAAAATATGGACTAAGCGGTCAAAGAATTTTTTAGTGTTCGGCAACATGTACATTACGAAAACAACTGGCGATATCACTACGAGAATGATAACTACGGCCTGGCGGGCACTCAGTAACACCATAGTAAATAGTAGCGACAGAACGGCGCCAAGTAACGCCATGACGACTAGCAGGATAACTCCAATTCCGCCACTTGCTAGAAAAGCTCCGGCTCCGGCTAGGCCGGCAGCTATCCCGGTAAGAACCGTCGTAGTGGCGATTGATGCTCCGGATATGTCGTGTACATTGGCGCTAATACCAGCCGAGAGAGAGTCAAAGAGGTTTTTTAGTCCACTACCGAGAATATTAGATACGTCAACCGCGAGTTGGCATATTATATAAGATAAGTTGATTAAAATAGCGGCAACGATTAGTCTAGGTAATATCCTCTTGATTCCGTAATTGTCTATTCCAACGCCGGTGAGCTGTGAGAAGATAACGACGAGGAGTAGAATTACGAAAATGATGTTAGCGAAGCTCTGGAAAATCTGCCAGCTTTGATATGTGCCATTTTCTTCGTTAAACATATCTGCGTTGATTGCGAGAAATGGAGCAATCATACTTTCGTAGAGCCACTCTGTTGCACTGTTTAAGGCATCAAGTATTGGACAGAGAATCCAACCTAGCGCGGCGGCGCCGTCCATACAGGTTTTATCGCTAGCGGCGGCCGCAGCTTCCTCAGCGGCTTCTTTATCTTCGGCGGTGGAAGTACTTGTACTGGAAGCAGCTAGCCCAGAGCCAATCTTATTTGGGCCATTATCAAAAAGCCACTGCGCAATATTTTCGAAACTTTTTTTATCGCCACTACCTAGAGCAGGAGTACCACTACTTCCAATGCCATAAACTTTGTCATCTTGATGCTTTGTTGCTTGCACGTAGCAATATTTCGCATTGCCACTATTATCGTAATAAGCAGTCTTTACAAAATCATTTTTATTTACAATTCCACCAGTTGGGATGTTATTTTTGT
>JAFRFM010000003.1 GCA_017434345.1 Candidatus Saccharimonadota bacterium | reverse complement strand
GCAAAGTGGGAGGCAAGCGACGAGGCAAAGATGCTCCCAATCTATGTTCGCATTACAATCAACGGCACAAAAGCTCGTTTCAGCCTTAAAATACGCGTGTCGGAGAAAATCTGGGACGCCAAGAGTGGTCGCGCCATCGGGCATAGCCACGAGGCCTTGCAAGCCAACCGCTACCTCGACAGCGTCGTTACACGCATCAATACCATATATTATCGCCTGTGCGAGCAGAGCGAGGCGGTAACGGCACAAATGGTACTAACCCCAACAGTAATCCAACTACTACTACCGAGGGACAAAACAGAGACGCTACGGGAAATAATAATCAAGAAAATGCTCACACTAGTGGCGGAGAAACTGGTACCGGTGCCACTACCGGAGGGAATAATTATAGCGATGCCGGAGAAGAAGAAGCTATAGCAAACGGAGACTTTTAAAATGAAAAAAGTATTCAAAAAAATCAGTCTAACAACTTTAACTATAGGCTTAACTGCGTTCTTTATTGGCGGTAGCATGCTTAAAACCGCACCAGCTTCGGCTTTAGTCGATACGCCGTGGGGCCCGGATCGTACTACTTTTACCTGGGAAGATCCGGCGCCATACGCGACCTTTAACTCGATTACAAATAACCCGAGTATTGGCGACGAACGAAACTTCGTCCGAATTCGTGAAGTAAAAGACGGCGAGCATTATAAAGACGAAGTCGCCCTCGAGGTCGGTAAGACTTATGAAGTATATATCTACTACCATAACAACGCCGATGCGCACGAAGTCGGAAAAACTGCTATCGGTATTGCTGATGGAGCATCCGTTAAATCTAGTTTCCCGGCGACTGTCAAGGCCGGCGAAAAGGGGACTGTGACTGCGACGGTTTTCGCTTCAGACACAGACCCTCTTGCGGTCTGGGACGGTGCCTATATGACAACGGATCGTGATGTTTATCTACGTTACGTTCCTGGCACGGCGACTATTCACAACGGTGGAACCTTGGATGGTTCATCAATCGGTCCAGATTATCTCTTCGGAGAAGGCGCTCTGTTAGGTTACAATAAATTTTCTGGTCTTCTTCCGGGCTGTAATGAATATGCCGGATATATCACCTATCAACTTTTCGTTGATGCTCCAGGTTTCGATATCTCTAAATCTGTAGTAGGGGATGCTACTACGGTTGAAGCAGGTGGGGTTGTAACATTCAAAGTTCGTTATCAAAATACCGGAACTATGGATCAAACCAATGTTGTTGTAAAAGATATCCTTCCAGAAGGCCTAGAATATGTCGCTGGTAGCGCTAAGCTTTATAACAATAATTTTCCTGATGGAAAACCCGTTAACGATGATATTATTTCGGAAAACGGTATGAATATCGGTGATTATGCCGGCACCACTGGCTGGGCTGAACTTACTTATCAAGCCATCGTTAAAGATGATGTAAAATGTGGCGATGAATTAACTAACGCCGTTACAGTTAGCACGAACGATGGGAATAAAGATGCTGGTTTAACCTTAACAGTTGACGGCCCAAGCTGCGATGTCGTTGTTGTTGAAAAAACCTGTAAAACGAACCCAGAGATGGAAGGCTGCCAAGAGCTTCCGTCAACTGGCCCGCTTGAAATCGTCATGGCTTCTATTATTATCTTAGGTGTTGCTGGTGGTGGTTATTATGTCTATCGCACTCAAAAGACTTTGAAGAAATACGAAGCCGCCGCTAAAGGCGAGAACGTTTCTCAAAAAGGACCAGAAGAAAATACTCCTTCGGAGTAAAAATGGAACAAACTAAAAAAAATCCTCGCGTTCTTACGATTGCTGAAGGGCGCGAGGAAAACAAACAGGTCATTATAGATTTAAAAGCTGCCGCTAAAAAGCGAGACTGGCAAATTAATCATTTAGAGTATATCAACTCTGATAAATTAGCGCGTCTCGATTTTAGCGACATTCCGTTAGAATACGTCTTGTACAGGCATCTAAATAATAATTATGCCGAAACGGAACGCTTTTTAGATTATCTTAAGCATAACGGGACAATCGGTATTAATTTTAGCGCAGTTGGCGGGAGGGCAGCTACTTCCGACAAGCATTATCAGCAAGGTCTCTTTTTATTGGATCCATTTTTAAAGAATTACGCTCTTCCAACT
>JAFRFM010000008.1 GCA_017434345.1 Candidatus Saccharimonadota bacterium | reverse complement strand
TTTTACTTGGGGGTGCGTGTAGTGCTTTTGTCGGAGTCTGCGCCTTGCTAGGCGCTGGGTCAGGGTATCACCCCTGTAAAGACTGGGGTGATACGCCTGACCGCCGACTAAAGCAGTACTCGCTCCCCTAGCAAAACCTCCTTTCCACCTGACTCAGTACAGCTACCCCAGCTGTCCCTCAATATCCTGTTGCGTAATCGCCATCACCGCCCCTGAACCAACCGTGCCAGATAGTACCGCTTTCGCCACTAAATTCTCTACGGTCTTTTGTATAATCCTCCTCATTGGCCTTGCCCCTAACCGCGGGTCATAGCCTCGCTCTACTAATAACATCTTCGCCGGCTCATCTAGCACAACGCTAATCTTCTGTGGAGTGAGTGTTTTATTTACAGATGCAATAATTATATCTACGACCTTCAATAAATCTTCCTTAGACAACGGCTTAAACACACAAATTTCATCAAGACGGTTCAAGAACTCTGGTCTAAACTCCCCAGAAGTAATTAGCTGGTTCGTTAAGGTTTCCTTATCTGGATTTTGACCAGACATAATCATCTGTCTAATCGTATCCGCGCCAGCGTTAGAAGTCGCAACGATAATCGCATCCCTAAAACTCACTTCGTTATTCTTTGTGTCTCTTAAAATGCCTTCGTCCAACATCTGTAGTAAAGTCGTCAACACCTGCGGATGTGCCTTTTCAATTTCGTCTAATAGCACAACAGAAAACGGTTGCTTACTAATTTGCGCAGTTAGGCTCATCGGGTCTACCGAAGGTTCCGCAATTAGCCTAGCAACATCTGCCGCCTCAACATATTCATTTAAATCTATGCGAACAATCTGGCTTTCACCTCCGAAATAGACATCGGATATGGCCTTCGCCAGCTCGGTTTTACCCACGCCAGTCGGGCCAAGGAACAAGAACGTACCAATCGGTCTGTTTTCATTTCTCACCCCAGCCGCTGCCCGCCTCAACGCATCACTCACTGTCTTTACTGCCTCTACTTGATCTACCATTCTCTGATGTATCAGCTCCTCAAGATTCAGTAGTTTCGCCCGTTCATCCTCATTAGTCGCTACCTGTACCTTTACTCCCTGAGTTTTTTCTATCGCCTCTTGTACCGACTCCGCTAGCACGAAGCCCTGATTTGCATATTTTGCCGACATCTCAAGCAAGTTTAGCGCTCGGCCCGGCATCGCCAAATCGTGGATATACCGCTCACTTAGTCGATAAGACTCTTTTAATGCCCACCAGGTATAGGTTACCCTATATTGATATTCAAGCATCGGCACTCTGTCCTCCATCGTCGCCATCGTCTCCGCTTCATTTCCAGGCTCTACCATAATCTTATTTAACGCATTAGTTAGCGCCGGTTTCCTCGCAGAAATTTCTAGATATTTTTGCTCATCAAGTGTTAAAATCATTTTTAAGTTTCCTGCCTCTAAAATCGGGATTAACAGGTTAGAAATATCTACCGAACCTACCCCCTCTTCAAAGAATAGATGTGCGTTCGCTAGATAAATTATGATATTTTTCGCCGCGTAGGCCTCGTTTAATATACTATTTAAGAGGCCCTCTATCTCGCCTCGCCCTGCTGCTGCCGAAATTAGCGCCGACGCATCTAACATAAAAATTTGTCTAAACTTTAAGTTGTTCGGCACAATCTTACTGTCTGCGTCCAGTATCTCCTCCGCAAAAGCATTGACGATAGTCCTCCGCCCACTTCCTGCCGGTCCGATTAGCGCAACATTTTGCCTCCCTCCTCCGGAGAATGTTTCAATCATCTTTATTACTATTTCTCTATGCGAAGCCAGGTGAATCTGAGTTTTTAATGCGCTATTACCACGCTGCACGGAAATATTTTGCCCGAATCTCGAAAGTAGCGGTATGTATCCAAACGAAAAATCACGCGCAATCCCTCCGTCTCTCCGTCGCCTTTTCGCAATCAACACTAAACCGTGCACATAATTATACCAATTCATCCCGTCGTATAAATCTTTTAATTCCAACTTCATTCTACCTAATAGATTTTCGTAATCGGGGAAGCAGGCAACCATCGCAATCGCCAACATCCCACCAGAAATCTGTCCAGAATGTAAGTCCCCTCTAACCTCGCGCGCTTTTTGAAAAACCGGCGTCGGGTCATCACTCATTGTCGAGGCTAGGAACTCTAGCATCTGCGGAGAAATCCCAAATCGATAAGCTAAAAACTTTCCACTGTTCGTTTTTATTATCATTTTCGCAATATTCCGCGGAGTAGGGTGCTCGTCTAAATTTGCCATGATATTATGCGACAAAATATCGTTCAAATCTTCAGTTTTTCCGCTAGGAACCTTAAACAATTCTAACTTTGCATACACAGAAACTACTAGTAGCATAGTAAATAACGCTAGTCCTAACCAACCTAGCGGCTCCCGCATCACTAGCGCGAATACCGCTAACGCTAAACTTATTAGCATTATGATAACTACTGGGATTTTTACATAATTATGGTTCAGTTTATTTCCTAACCTTGCCTTTTTTGCCCGTAGAGAGTGATACTCGAAAACATTTTTTCCGCCGACCTTGTTGTTTAACGGAGAAACATAACCCGTTCCATCTTCGTTCATCATTCTATGTGCCCACCTTCATCATTGTTAAAAGTATGCAGATTACAGGTAAAAACGGCAGTAACGGCCATAGGATTACCGAAAGCACGCTCAGTATAAACTGTAGAATTAAAACTATAGTTCCTGCGATTAATATCCCGATCCTCACTATCGCCCCGATTATTCGGGAAACCAACTGGTCTAGAAACGCTCTAAATCTCTCGCCTAAGGCTGCACTACTAGTGCCACCAGCCGAAATCTGCCTGAAAGGGGTAAATAAAGTTTTCATCAGTGACCCTATCGAGAAAAAATCAACCGTATCACGAAACTTATTTCCTAGCTTCGCTATAAAAATCTTCCAGCCTTTCAAATACCACCAAGTAATCATATCCGCAACTATCATACTGTCATTATAACACGAACTATGCTAAAATAAACACCATCACACCCGTAGCAGCTTCGCGCTACGGTGTGTCGCAAAAATTTCGCACCCGTAGCAGCTTCGCGCTACGGCGTGCTCGTCGAAATAATAAAATTAAGCTTGCTTAATCTTATTATTTCTCCTCGCACCCGTAGCTCAGTGGATAGAGCACCAGTTTCCGGAACTGGGTGTCGTAGGTTCGATTCCTATCGGGTGTACCAAATATATTATGAAAAAAACAGAAGTATATAAATACAGCTTAGCAGAAGAGCTAATCAACTCAATTTCCCACGGTATCGGCGCAGGGCTTGCTATTGCCGCGCTCGTTTTATGTGCCGTAAAGGCAAAAGAGCCAGCAATGGAAGCAGCAGTCTGTCTCTATGGCGCGTTTATGATTATTTTATATACAATTTCCTGCATCTACCACGCGCTCAGTGCTAATCTTACTGGAAAAAAGGTCCTACGCGTTATTGACCATGCTAATGTCTTCCTGATGGAAGCTGGAACTTATATGCCAGTCTGCGCAATGCTTTCCGGAGCTCTCGGATGGACGGTGTTTGGCATAGTTTGGGCAGTAACTATTTTGGCGATAGTTATGTCCTGTATCGATGTTAATAAATATTGGCTAGTCGGTGTATTTTGTAATTTAATTTTAGGCTGGGGCTCACTTCTCCTTGTTGGACCACTTACTGAAAAAACTGGCACTGGTATTTGGTGGCTAATCGGCGGCGGCGCAGCTTACAGTATTGGCGCACTCCTGTACGTCCTTGGTGCAAAGCGCAAGTGGTTCCACTCAATTTTCCACTTCTTCGTCATCCTCGGCTCCCTCCTCCAATTCTTCTATATCTACTTCTACTGCCTCTAGTAATATCGTCCCGGCAAGCGGAGCCGAACAGGAAGGATATAGTAATATATTTTTGTTAGCGATTAGACGCGCCTAGGCAGAACAGGAAGAGCATAGCGATATGCCTTTGTCGGAGTCTGCGCCGAAGCTCGGCGCAGGGTCAGGGTATCACCCCTGTAAAGACAGGGGCGATACGCCTGACCGCCGACAAAGGTATATTACTATGCCCCCTGGACTGGCTAGTATTGTGGTATAATATAACAGATGACAATTCTACATTCAGAAGAAGAAATGATAGACTTCGGGCAACAGCTCGGAGAACAGATTTTGAATTCTAAAATAAACTTAGTCGAACTCATCGGCGATGTCGGCTCTGGCAAAACTACGATTACAAAAGGCATCGCAAAGGCCCTCAGTGTATCCGAGGCAGTTACATCCCCAAGTTTTACTATAGCGAAGCGCTATCCTGGAAAGTCGCACATCCTCGCGCACTACGATTTTTATCGCCTCCCCGACCCCGGTCTCATGTCTGAAGATTTATTCGAGTCTATCTCTGATCCAAAGACAATAACCGTAGTTGAATGGGCAGAATCCGTCTCTGACGTTCTCCCTGAAAAACATCTAAGCGTAAAAATAACTTTAAATGAAGACGGCTCACGAAGTGTAACCGTATCTGGAGATAAAAAATGAAGCTCTACCTTGATACATCAACCCCTATTTGCATCCTAAAACTTGACGAAAAAACCTATAAATCCGAGCTTGGACGCGATATGGCAGAAAAATTACACGCTTTCATTAAGTCTAAACTTGACGAAAATGGTAAAAAGTGGTCTGATATAACAGAAATCGAATTTATGTCTGGCCCGGGCAGTTTTACTGGTTTGCGTATTGGTGCAAGTGTCGTTAATACGCTCGCCGACCAGTTAGACATCCCACTCTATGACCATCACGGAGTAAAACATCAAATTATCATCCCAGATTATGGCCGACCAGCAAATATTTCTGCCCCGCGTAAATAATTTATGCTATAATATATAATATGGATAATAATCAACCTTGGAATAATAACCCTTTTGCACCACAAAATGGGCAGGTACCGCAAAATGGTCAAACGCCACAGAATGGGCAGGCATCACAGGGTAATCAAACAACACAACAAGCTAATCAACCTTGGCAAAATAATCAAAATGCTAACCCTAACTCCGCGCCGAATCCTGTTCTTGAATCTCCTATCCTCTCCCCGACGCACTTCGACAACATCCCGAAGCCTACCGCGGCTACTCCTGCCCCGCCCAAGAAAGACGCGACTAAAAATTTAACAATCATAGCAATCATCCTCGGTGTCGTCGCTGTTATCGGTATCGTTCTCGGTATCTGGGGGTTAATAGACTCCATGGGTGTCCGTGACGACCTCGCTGCCGCAGAGGCTCAGCTCGCCGTTGACCGCGCCGTTATTAACAAGATCGAAACTCAGACCGGCAAAAAAATCACTAACGCCGACTCCGTCCCCGATTATGCCCCGATTACCGGTTATATCTACATCCCGGAGTGGGGAATTAAAATCGGTATCCCTGATAACCTACATCAGATTAGCTATATCGTCGATGAAAAATACCGCCCGCAGATTTGCTTTAACGGTCTAGAAACTAGTGTAACGAATATCTTCCCAGCTTTCGCCGATGTCGATCGTAATCCGGGTGGAATGGGTTGCCTTACCCGCGTAGATATTAACGAGGGGAACTCTAATTCCGACGGTTATAGCTTCGGTGAACTCGTTTATACAGCTAACGGCTACAATTATTTCTACTCTGCTCCGAGTAAACTTTTCTCCACCGACGCTGGCGAACAGGGCTTAGAACAGGCCGCCGTCCAAATCATCAAAAATATGCTCACACAGAACGTATCTAGCTATCAATAATTTTCATAATATGATATAATGAAAACGTAGTTAATTTAATTTTGGATTTATTTGTTAACCCGTTGCTAGCAGGAAACTAGCGACAAAACATCAAATCAGAAAGGTAATTATGAATATAATAGCGATTATAGTTGCCGTCGTTCTTGGGCTAGGTGTAGGCGCAGGTTCGATTGTAGTCTATAATAAAAAGAATGAAAACGGCGGGAAAAATCGCGCCGACGACCTCGTTAGAAAGGCGAAACGCGAGGCCCAGGACATCGTCCTTGACGCTAAGAAACAAGCCGAGGAGATTTCCGACCGCTCTAAAGCCGAAGAAGCCGAACGCCGTAAGGAATGGAAACGTACAGAAAATCGTCTCGTTGAACGCGAGGCTACTCTCGATGGTAAATTAGACCAGCTCGAGAAAAAGACCGAGCGCCTAGTAAAAGAGGAAAAAGAAATTGAAGGCTTGAAAAATGAAATTCGCGATATTCGCGTGAAACAACACGAAAAGCTCGAGAAAATCGCTGGCCTCTCGAAAAAGGACGCTCGCGACAAACTAATGCAAATGACCGAAAATGACATTAAACAAGACCTCGTCGACCTTGTCACAAAGGAACAAAAAGAAATCGGTCACGACATCGACGAAACCGCCCAGTCTATTCTCCTTACCGCCATGGAACGTATGAGCTCTGAAGTTACCGCCGACCGTACTATCACCGCGCTAAAACTTCCCGATGACGAAATGAAAGGTCGTATTATCGGTAAGGAAGGCCGTAATATCCAAGCTCTTCAGCGCGCTACCGGCGTAGATATTATGGTTGATGACACTCCTGGCATGGTAGTTTTGTCGAGTTTCGACCCTATCCGCCGTCAGGTCGCCCGCTATGCTCTAGAGCGCCTTATGAAAGACGGTCGCATTAACCCATCTTCTATCGAAGATGCCGTCGCTAAGGGTGAAAAGGAAATTGAAAAAGAAGTAGTCCGCGCCGGTGAAGACGCCGTCCGCGAGGTTGGCCTTGTCGGTATCCCTCGCGAGCTTATCCACCTCCTCGGCGAGCTAAAATTCCGTACTTCTTACGGACAAAATGTCCTTTTACATTCTATCGAGATGGCACACATTGCTGGTATGATCGCCGAGGAAATCGGAGCCGATAAGCGCATCGCAAAAACCGCTACTCTTATGCATGATATGGGTAAAGCTGTTACTCACAAAATTGAAGGCAAGCATGCGCAGATTGGCGCCGAATTAGCTAAAAAATACGGCATGCCGGACGAGGTTGTCCACGCTATCGCCGCCCATCATAATGATATCGAGCCTACTACCCCAGAGGCAGTTATCGTAAAGATTGTTGATGCGATTTCCGCCGCCCGCCCTGGCGCGCGTAATATTTCCGCCGAGAACTTCGCTGAGCGTATGCGCGATCTAGAAAACATTGCTACTAGCTTCCCGGGCATCGATAAGGCCTATGCGATTTCCGCCGGCCGTGAAATTCGTGTTATTGTCGAGCCGAAGAAAATTGACGACCTAAATGCGCTTAAACTCGCTCGTGATATCGCTAATAAAATCGAAGCTACTATGAGTTACCCTGGAGTAATCAAGGTTAACGTTATCCGCGAAACGCGCGCTATTGAATACGCCAAGTAGTCGTGTTATAATATACAATGTTACCGCTGGGCCGCCATCGTTCAACGGATAGGACGCACCCCCTCTAAGGGTACAATGCTGGTTCGATTCCAGCTGGCGGTACCATTGCAATACAACAACAGCAATAAATGGCAAGAAAAAGTCAATGCTTTAGCATTGACTTTTTCTTGCGTTTATGCTATAATGAAGAGATGTAGAGTCTCGGACAGGGGGACTAGAAACTTAAATTGTTGTTTTTGCACAGAAGCGCGGAAAGGAGTGGGCTATGGATTTGCAACAGTACCAGAAAGATTTCATCGAATTTATGCTCTCTTGCGGAGCATTACAATTCGGTAGTTTTAAATTGAATTCTGGGCGTCAGTCGCCCTATTTCATGAATGCCGGTGCCTACGACACTGGCGCGGAGCTGATGAAGCTCGGCGAGTTTTACGCCCGGACGATTAAGCACACGTTCGGGATGAAGTTCGACGTGCTTTGTGGTCCCGCGTATAAGGGTATTCCTCTTGCGGTAGCGACCTCGATGAAATTGTACGAAATGTACAACAAAGAGGTTCGCTACTGTGCGACTCGTAAAGAGGAGAAGGACCACGGCGCCGATGCTGGCAGGTTTGTCGGCACGAAATTAAAGGATGGTGACCGTATCCTGCTCATCGAGGATGTGGTGACCTCTGGGCAGTCCATTAACGAGACTATCCAGCACATCCGCGACCAGGAGAAAGATATCGAAATCGTTGGCCTCGTCATCTCCCTAGACCGTTGTGAGCGTGCTTCCGTGGAGATGCCCAAGACTGGCATTGAGCAAGAACTCGCAGATTATGGCGTTGCGCCAGGGGATACTCTGTCTCAAAACAGCGCACTCGAGGAAATCAGCACTTATTACGATTTCCCCTGCGTGGCGATAGTGACCATGTTTGATGTCATGGGCGCTATGGACAAGCTACTAGACTACAGTACGCTACGCGAGCTTAACCATTACTATCAGAAATACGGTAGTAGAGGCTGGTCGCAAGAAAACGCATAAACAACAAAACCGTCGGTATTACTACCGGCGGTTTTTAATGCTTATCCTGGTGACCTCTAGGAGAGTCGAACTCCTATTGACGGGATGAAAACCCGTTGTACTAACCGTTATACTAAGAGGCCATTTACCTAATTATACCAAAAAACTTCGCCAAGCGCAACCCCTATAAAACCTAATGACAGTCGTAATGATATTCCGTATGATAATCTTTTTCTAGGTATGGCGGGTCCGGGTAGAAAATCACATAGGTCTTATTCGTATCGCATTTATAACCGTTATAGTTAAAGTATTTTGCCGAATCTGCATGTTTCCCATTGTCATATAATAATAATTGTCTTAGATAAACTCTTGAGAACCCCGGTTCGCGTAATTTATCAAACTCCTCCTTTAACTCATTACCAACTAAGTCTGCCGCATAATTTCTATAAAAATAATTCTCATAAAAATCTTTTGAAATTTTTTCCATTTCACGCTGAGTTACCTTTTCCGGGTCAAAGTAGAACATCGCAAAAACATTTGCCCCTACTAAAATAACGGAAACGGCTATCAAAACTAAAGCGATTTTTTGTGCTATCGGCGCAAAAAGTTTCGGATTTCGAAATTTCATAATCTCATTATATCGCGATATTATGAAAAGCACAAACGAAAAATAAGTCAATGCTTAAAATCGTAAAACACCTGTGCTACAATATATACAATATGAGCAAACAGTTATTCAAACGTACCAAAATCCTAGCCACTATTGGCCCTGCCGTATTTACGGAAGAAAAAATCAACGAACTAATTATGGCCGGTGTAAACGGCTGTCGTCTCAATTTTTCTCATGGAGATTATGTCGAACGCGACCAACAAATCGCCTGGATTCGTAAAGCCGCCGAGAATAAAGGTCGTTCCGTCGCTATTCTACAAGATCTTCAAGGCCCGAAGATTCGCCTCGGCGTTGTAAAAGATAACCGTATGGACGTAAAGGCCGGCGATACGCTCATTCTCGATTACTCCGTTCAGGAACATGACGGCAGTAATCGTCTCCCGGTCCAATATAACCTCGCTGGAAAGGTTAAGGTTGGCGAGCCCCTCTTCATCTTCGATGGCAAAATCAGAACTCATGTTACCGAGATTGAAAACGAAACTTCTATTAAAGTAGAAGTTGAGAACGACGGCTTTATTATGAGCCGAAAAGGCCTTAATCTCCCCGATACAGATTTCGCCGGCGATATTATTACCGAAAAAGATATGGCCGATATCGAGTTTGGCGCAAGCCGCGATTTTGACTATGTCGCGCTAAGCTTCGTTCAGAGCGCCGATGATATCGACAAACTCCGTCAGATTCTCCTAAGTCACGGCTCTACCGCACAAATTATTGCAAAAATCGAAACTAAAAAAGCTATCGAATCCGACGAGGTTATGGAAGAAATTGTCAAGGCTACCGACGGTATTATGGTCGCGCGCGGCGATATGGCCGTCGAAGCTGGCGCAGAGGTCGTCCCTATCGTCCAGCGTAAGCTGATTGCCCTCTGTCGCAAACACTCTAAGCTCTGTATTGTTGCTACGCAGATGATGGGCTCAATGGTAGATAATCCTGAGCCATCTCGCGCCGAAGTCTCCGACGTCGCAAACGCCGTCATCCAGGGAGCCGATGCGGTAATGCTTTCTGACGAGACCGCTAATGGTAAATACCCGTTAGAAGCCGTCAAGGCCATGAAGAAAACAATTCTCTATACACAGAATCACTCAAAGATTTCCGAAGTGACCGACATCGCCGGCGAATATCGTAGCTATGACGCTATCGCCGAGGCTGTTTCTAATCTTGCCGAAAAAATCGAAGCCGACCTTATCGTTTGTCAAACCGCCTCTGGTTCTACTGCTGCCGCTATCGCCGCACAACGCCCTAATCTCCCGATTATTACCGTTACGTCTAACTCGCGCGTTGCTGGACAGCTCGCCCTTACTTATGCTAACTCTGCCTTCGTCCGACCCTATACCGAAACTTACGGCCTAGACCTCGCTCAAGATTTGCGTGCTAACGGTTATTTACAGGTTCCAGATAGTCAAAAAGACCTAACGGCCGTTATCGTCTCTGGTCATAAGAACCGCGTTGCCGGTACCGATACTATTCAGATTGTACATATTTAAGGAAAACCTATGGAAAATAAACTCACAGTTAAAGATATTAAAGTTCGTGGGCAAAATATTCTCGTCCGCACCGATTACAACGTCCCAATAAAAGACGGTAAGATAACTGACGATTTGCGCATTAGAGAAAGCCTGCCAACTTTAGAATTCCTCAAGAAGAAAGGCGCTCGCCGTATTATTATCATCTCCCACCTCGGCCGTCCAGGTGGACAAAAAGACATAAAATTATCACTCGCGCCTGTTGCTGAGCGCCTAAAAGAGCTTATTCCTGACCATAAAGTCAAATTTATAGACGACGTCTCCGGCCCAGATGTCGAAGAAGCCGTCCAGAAAACCCCGGTCGGTGGCATCCTAGTTCTCGAGAATCTACGCTTCTTTAGGGGTGAAAAGGAAAATTCCGCCGAATTCGCTCGCGAAATCGCCGAATGTACGCACGCGAGCGTCTTTGTACAGGACGGTTTCGCCGTCATCCATCGCGCGCATGCTTCTACCTCTGCTATTACCACCGAGATGCCATCTGTCGCCGGGCTTTTACTCGAAAAAGAAATCACAGACCTCGAAAAAGTCTCAAAAAACCCGAAAAAGCCATTTCTCGTGATCATCGGCGGTGCAAAAGTTGATGATAAGCAGCCTCTAATCGATAAATTCGCAGATATTGCCGATAATATCGCCGTAGGGGGCCGTATTGCCGCGGAGGGCTATACCACCCAGCTTCCTAATGTCTATGTCGCAGAGGACTTCTCAGACGGTAATAAACAGGATATTGGCGAAAAAAGTACCGAAAAAATCCTAGATTTCGTTAAAAATGCAAAAACTGTCCTCTGGAACGGCACTCTCGGAAAGGCCGAAGACGAGGAATTTTCCAAAAGTTCAAAGAAAGTCGCCGAGACTATCGGCAGGAGTAACGGCATTACCTCTGTCATTTGTGGTGGCGATACTACCGGTTTCGTCGAAAACCTTATGAAAACCGAAAAAGATTTAAAATATTCGCTCATTTCTACCGGTGGCGGAGCCGCCCTAGAATTCCTAATCGGCGCCTCCCTCCCTGGTCTCGAAGCCCTCGACGACAAATAACAGATTGACTTTGGCCTGTTCTCCCCTGACAGAGAAGGTACCCTATTAGCACTCTTGACTACGGAGTGCTAATTTGCTATTATAGAGGTAATATGCAAGACGATTTTAACGAAATTATGAACAATTTATCTGAAAACGCTCGCTTCGCCCTACAGAAGGCCGACTTTTTCAGCAAACGCTATAATGATGGATATATGAATACAGAGCATTTGCTTATGGGCATCCTTGACCAGGATACTTCTACTGGTGCCCAAATTCTTCGCGAAGAAGGAATAACACTTGACCTAGTTGAGCAAGCTATCGATAAAACGCCTGTAGATGTGTCTGGCGGTAAGATGGCGATGATGTCTCTTTCCGAGGCGACTGTCCTTACTCTGCGTATCGCCTCGACCTATTGCCAGGAACGGGGAATTGAGGTTATCGGTACGGAACACATCCTCTATGCGCTAATTTCTCAACAAAATTCCCGCGTAGTTATAATTCTTCACGAACTAGAAGCTAATATCGGGGCGATGGTACATAAAATCGAAGATATCACCGACCAACAGATTATCGACGCAAAAGACGCTAAAGAAAAGAAGAAATACATCAATAAACCAAGGTTAAAGTGGCTCTCTAGATTTGGTCAGGATTTGACCGAAATGGCAAAAAACGGTGAATTAGACGCAGTAATCGGTCGCGATTCCGAAATCGAACGCGCTATTACCGTGCTCTGTCGTCGTACAAAGTCCAATCCGGTTCTAATCGGTGAAGCCGGTGTCGGTAAGACGGCTATCGTCGAAGGCCTGGCTACTAGAATTGCTAATAATGAAGTCCCAGGTAGCCTCATAGGTAAGCATATCTATCAGGTAGATCTTAGTGCGATGGTAGCCGGCACGAAGTTTCGTGGAGAATTTGAGGAGCGTATTAAAGGTGTAGTAGACGAGGCTATAGATAATCCATCTATTATCCTCTTTATAGACGAATTACACCTACTTGTCGGCGCCGGCTCCTCTGAAGGTTCTATGGATGCCGCTAATATTCTAAAACCAGCCCTTGCCCGTAGTAGAATTCATCTTATTGGTGCTACTACTTTAGACGAATATCGTAAAAACATTGAGAAAGATAAGGCCTTGTCTCGTCGTTTCCAGACCGTCATGGTTGAAGAGCCTAGTATCCCCGTTACTTTAAGAATTATTAAGGGCATCAAAAAACACTATGAAAAACATCACGGTGTTTCTATTCCTGACGATACGATAGAAATGGCGATAAATATGTCTCGTCGTTACATCAATGACCGCTATATGCCCGATAAAGTTATCGATGTCATAGATGAAGCTAGTGCTATCGCTAAAGTTTCTGCAGATAAAAAGGGAGGTAGTAAGTATAAAAAATTGAAGATAGAACAAAAGTCACTAAATGATAAAATTGAGGAATCTGCCGAAGCCGGAGATTACGAAAAAGCCGCGCTATATAAGACCGAACTCGCTCGTATTGAGAAAGAAATAAAGAAACTTGAGAAAGCCGGCATTAACAAAGAAGAAACGCCAGTGCTTACCGAAGAACACCTCGCGAAAGCGATTTCTCTAAAAACTGGTATCCCAGTCTCTAAGGTGCACGGCTCGGAACTTGAGTTGCTCACAAAGCTAGAATCTCATATTGATAAGGCAATTATCGGGCAGGACGAGGCCGTCCATGCCGTAGCGAAGGCGATTCGCCGTGGGCGCTCCGGTATCGCTAATCCGAATCGTCCTATCGGCTCATTCCTCTTCATGGGGCCGACTGGTGTTGGTAAAACCGAGCTTGCCAGGGTTGTCGCTAGGGAAGTGTTTGGTGGCGAAAATGCCTTAATTAAAATTGATATGTCTGAATTCGGCGAAAAGCATAATGTTTCACGCCTAGTTGGTGCCCCGGCTGGCTACGTTGGCTATGATGACGGCGGTAAGCTTACCGAGGCCGTGCGCCATCGCCCATACTCCGTAGTCCTCTTTGACGAAATAGAAAAAGCTCACCCTGACGTGTTTAACCTACTTCTACAAATCCTCGAAGATGGTGTCCTTACCGACGGGCAGGGAAATAAAGTAAAATTTACTAATACAGTCATAATTCTAACCTCTAATCTCGGTTCGGAAGCTATGAACTTCGAAGACAATTTTGGCTTCTCTGCAAAAAGGAAAAAAGACAAAAAGGCTCGCGAGGCCGAATACGCCGCCGCTAAGGAATACGCTATGCGCGCCCTAAAGAAGCAGATGCGCCCGGAGCTTATTAACCGTCTAGATGCGATATTAGTATTCCACTCCCTTTCCGAAAAAGAGGTTGAACAAATTTTCGACAATCTCCTCGAAGATTTACGAAAACGCCTGGCAACTAAATCTATCGGCCTAAAAATCACTCCGGAAGTAAAAGAATACCTTATCAAAATTGGCTATGACCCGAAAAATGGCGCGCGTCCGCTTCGCCGCGCAATAGAAGATTATCTCGAAAGTATCATTTCTGACGCGATTATTAGCGGAGAGCTTCAATCTGGCGATATTGCCTCTATTAAAATCGTGAAAAATCAGCTAGAATTAAGTAAAGGAAAGGAGTAATATTGTCCAAATCGTCTAAGATAGCCACCTTTGTCGCACTTATCATCATCGCGGGATGTCTGATAGTTAGTGTCTTCTTTGCAGATCAAATCTGGTTCCTCCTGAGAGATACGATTAGTAATCTTTCCTACTCCGCTCCTGCCGAAGTAAACGAAATTGCCGATGAAATCAAACTCACTAACCGTGGTAAATTTATCTTCGGCGCATCTACCCCTGTCATAGAGAGCCAGACCGACTTTAACCGGCATTGTGAAAGCCATGATATCGAGATTTCCACGCTCGGTTGTTATAATTCCGGAAAAATCTATATATATAATATTACCGCGGACGAGCTGAGTGGTATTAAGGAATCTACCGCCGCGCATGAACTTATGCACGCCGTCTGGGCTAGACTTACCGATTCCGAACAGAATAAACTCGCTTCGAGTATTCTATCGGTTTATAATGACGAAAAATATCACGCTGATTTCGCGAAGCAGCTTGAAGCCTATAGCGAAGATGAAATCGTCGAAGAGTTGCACTCTCGCCTCCCGACGGAAATCAAAAATCTTCCTGACGCTCTAGAAAAACATTATAAAGATTATTTCGAAGACCAAGATGCCGTC
>JAFRFM010000007.1 GCA_017434345.1 Candidatus Saccharimonadota bacterium | reverse complement strand
GATACGCATAAAATTATTTATGATACTAAAGAAGAAGCCGAGCTTGCGGCGAAAGTCGCTGAGTATGACCACCACATAAAAGGCTTAACTATCTACAAATGTGACTACGGCGACCACTACCATCTAAGTTCAAACTAACGCCGCCCCGTATTTGGCGCTTTCGGTATAAAACTAGGCGCTTCGTTTAGGGTAAACCCTCCACCAAAACCAGTCGCTCCAAACGAAACCGAAACTCCTTCACCGCGTAGATCGTTAGTCAACGGCACTAGTAATAATTCGGCATCCCTCGATATCTCCGAAATCGTCATTTCAGATTCCTTCGTAATTCCTAGAATCGCATCATTTAAAACTATCATCGCCCGTCCGCTGCTACTTTTAAATCGCACAGTCGCTTCGCCCGACTCGCTAAAAGAGCTTTCTAAAATTTCGAGCGTCGGCAGTTCGTCAGAATAGTTCTCCTCGACTCGTGGCAAACTGTCATATCTACTCATAATATGTTCTGTCAATAAGCCAAAGTTTTTAAAATTCGAAAAATGCATTCCGTCCGTTCGGTCTACTAATTCAGTATAGAATTGCCCAAGCCAGGAATCAGCCACAACATAAAAATTTACCGGATCTATTTCCTTGCTCAATCTAATAACCTCGTCTAAAGTTACGCCATCTCGATCTGGTAATAAAAACGGAGCGTCGGTTAAAACAATCATTGATTTTGTCGACCCAAATTTCCATTTAAGACTCTTCATTGCGTGAAATGCCGCTGAAAGTAATGACTCTCCCCAGTCCCCGCCGCCACCTACCCGAATCGAATCAATCGCCTTTTCAAAAACCTCCATTGTACAAGTATCAAAATTGCAATGCTCTACTGGCTCGTACGGATCATTAAGATCGCGATAATCATAAAGCGCGATCCGCCCTCCTGATTCAAAAGTTTCTCGCGCTAGTCGCTTAGCTTCCGTTTTGTACGAATCGATTAATGACATCATCGAATCGGTCGAGTCTAGCATTATCACCGTATCGTGAGGCGACGTAATCTTATTTTTAACCCCAAAAGATTTACAAATTTTATCAAAAATTACTTTCGCCGCATCATGATAAAGCTCATCTTCAACATACGCTGAATGATCGCTTATACTAAGTCGCGAGCTACAAAAGACATCTTTTTTATTACACCAAGTCCCAACCCGACCCTTCAAACTTTCTGGTCGGTATGGCTTATAAGCTCCGAGCAGACCTTGATACGCCTGACAATCCGGAACGTACATCCGGTATTCTGAAAGCCCCCTTCCACTACACGCGACTGGAACCGGACCTGCCCCTTCCGGCAAATAAATTTTCGGGTCTCCGAAGGTTGCTACATAATTATTTTAGACTCATTTAAACTAGGCAGAGCTTTTGATATTACCATCGCGCCTTGCGAATAGCCGCCAAGTACATATTTTGTATTCGGGCAGGCGCTATTATTAACCAGCTTAACTAAATTATTAATTCCGGTCTTAACGCTCTTCCCGAATTCATAAGCTTCTCCTGCTCCAAAAAATGCTCCAAGCATTACGCCTAGATTATTGATACCGACCCCAACTGCCGGATAATCTAAATCAATAAATTCATAACTTAAATCTATCGTTTTCAATTTTTCTTCAATCGTCGCCTTAAATTCCAAATAATTTTTATCCACCCATCTTTCCCCGCCCGAACCGCGCACAAAAACGATTCTAACATCTAGGCAGCCTTCTGCCCGGACCATAAAACGCGGCAAAAGCCCGACGGAACTTACTAGAGCAAGAAGTGCAAATCTTAGTCGAAAGGTTCCGTACCTCTTTATTTTTGGTTGATATTTTTTACGCATTTTTACCTCACAATCTTTAATTTTTAATATTGCGAGGATTATAAGCACACTCGAAAAATAATTGCAACCCCCTAAAACCGCTTAGGGTTAGATTGGGATAGTAGAAACGTTTATGTATTGTTTTTGACGTTTAGGGGGTTGACTTTGTTTTAAAACCAAAAAAGTTACCATTCGTATAGAATGGTAATCTAACCAACCCGGCGGCTAGGCGCCGCCTCTATGATTTTAGTATAGCAAATCACTTAGAAAAGCGCAAGGGGGTTCAGCGAATCCTACCGCGCTACACAACGCACAGAGAAACCGCTGTCGCGACTGTTGAGGTGCGTGGGATAGACGCCGCCGGAATCGAAGATGAGGAAGTACGCGATGTTACTGGAGTACACGCTAGACGACCAATAGGCGCCGTAGGTGCCAGCGTAGTACTGCTGCGACGAGTTCACATAGCCACTACGAACAAAGTAAAGCGGCGCTTTTTCGAGATTTTCGGAACTCAGTGAGCCAGAACCTGTATAATTAGCGTAGATATTAGTTAGTCTAGCGAATTCGTTAGTAGTACCATTCGTGGTATAGTCTGCGTTAGAAATGGTAGGTAGACGCCAGCCTTTGGGGCAGATGGAGGTCTGAGGGTTGGCGGTAGGGTAACTTATCGTATCGGAAGTATAATAGCTAGTAGAGTTCATTGCTACAGCAGCAGACCAGTTGTAGTAGTTGCCTACATGGCCATGTTCGCCGTTTCCTGAAAAGGCAGTGTTTCTTTGGAATTTGACCGGGTTAGAGCCCCAGTTGTTAGCCATAAAGTTATTATTGACGTTAGTATAAAACGGGAAGGCATTCCAATAAACATTGCCTGGGTCTACGGAATAAGGAGTGTTATAGTCGTTATACCAGCCACTAATGCTATTGTTGGTAACTGAGCTAGCATTAATAGTTGCTCTAGTTGGAGTCCAGTTGGCGGTAATGTCAGTATTGTCTGGCGTGTAGTATCCGGCGGTAGTAACGAT
>JAFRFM010000052.1 GCA_017434345.1 Candidatus Saccharimonadota bacterium | reverse complement strand
GAAACTATTAAAGGTGAACGCGCCTATGATATTTATTCTCGCCTGCTAAACGACCGCATTGTTTTCCTCGGCGAAGATGTCAATTCTCATACCGCGAACCTCGTTATCGCACAACTTCTCTTCCTTGCCCACGAAGACCCGAAAAAAGACATTAAATTATACATTAACTCCCCCGGCGGTTCAGTCTATGACGGTCTAGCTATTATTGACACTATGAATTACATCGAGCCAGATGTTCAGACCATCGGTATCGGCCTCCAGGCCTCTATGGGCGCCATGCTCCTATCCGCTGGCGCAAAAGGCAAACGCACCGCCCTCCCGAACTCCCGTATTATGATTCATCAGCCATCTTACGGCGCGCCACATAGTAAGGTTACCGACCAAGAAATCGAGCTTCGCGAAGGCCTCTACCTTAAAAAGGAGCTTATCAAAATGCTCGCTAAAAATACTGGGAAAAGTGAAAAAGAAGTTGAAAAAGACATGGACCGCGATAATTGGATGTCTGCCGAAGAAGCGAAAAAATACGGAATTATCGACGAGATTATTAAATAATGGCAAAGTCAAAGTCTAATTTTATTTGCCAAAAATGCGGAGCCTCCTACTCTAAATGGGTGGGGAAATGCGAAAATTGCGGAGAATGGAACTCGCTTGTCGAACAGGTCATAGACGAGAGCGAAGCCGTTGCAAAATCTGCTATCGCTAAGGGGCAAATTTCTGGTAAAAGCCTGTCCATTTCTAGCATTCGAGATATTACTCCATCTGATTCAAAGGCCAGATTGCTCACGGAATTTCAGGATTTAAACGAAGTATTAGGCGGCGGCATCCTCATGGGCTCAGTATCGCTTCTTACCGGCCAGCCAGGCATCGGTAAATCTACACTCCTCATGCAAATTTGTGCCGAAATTTCTAAAACTAAAAAAGTTTTGTATATCTCAGGCGAGGAATCTGCCGGTCAGGTAAAACTTCGCGCAAAGCGTCTAGGCGCCGAGTCTGACCAACTATTTTTCGCGAGTAGCACTTCCGGTAACGACATCGCAAAAACTATCGAATCCGGCGAATTTAGCCTTGTAATCGTCGATTCCATCCAGACCCTTTCGCTAGCCGAGATTTCTTCCGCTCCTGGTACAGTTTCGCAAGTTAACAACTGCGGTAATTTAATTATTCGTGCCGCAAAAGCTACCGATACTGCCGTCATCATTGTTGGCCATGTTACTAAGGAGGGAACACTTGCCGGTCCGAAAGTTCTCGAGCACCTTGTCGATGTCGTACTTAATTTTGAAGGCGACCGCTACGGCGGATTTAAAACTGTTCGCGCAGTAAAAAATCGTTTTGGCTCTACTAGCGAAGTCGCCATTTTTGAAATGAACGACAAGGGCCTCTCTGAGGTTAAAAATCCTTCCGCTGCGCTTCTCGCCGAGAGGCAGAACACCGATGGTTCGATTATCCTCGCAACTTTAGAAGGCTCCCGGCCTATTCTCGTCGAAATACAGGCTCTCGTCACAAAGAGCAACTTCGGCTACCCAAAACGCACCGCCTCTGGTTTCGACCTTAACCGTCTAAACCTACTCATCGCTGTTATTGAACGCCGCACGAAACTTTTCCTTAATGATAAAGATATTTTTGTCAATGTTGTTGGCGGTATGCGTCTACAGGATTCCGCCGCCGATTTAGCAGTTTGTATGGCCATCGCCTCCGCTGCGGCCGGCCGTAAATTATCTGAAGATTATGTAGTTTTTGGCGAAGTTGGGCTTGGCGGTGAAATTCGCTCTGCTTTCCGCCCAGACCAACGTATCGCCGAGGCGAAGAAACTCGGTTTTACCCATGCCCTCGCCCCGAAAACTATTAAAGATAAATTCGTCATTCCCGCAAACGACCTTCGTGAAACTTTAATAAAATACGTTAATAATTAAATGCGAATTTTAGGTATAGATCCTGGAACTGGTATCTGTGGCTTTGGTGCAATCGACGTCAAACCTGGCAAACAACCTGTTATGATAGATAATGGTGTTATTTCCACGCCTCCGCACACGCCACTTACGGAGCGCCTCGAGGATATCTATAATTCTATGCACGAAATTATCAAACTCGATAAACCGAACGTAGTTTCTATTGAAAAGCTTTTCTTTACGAAGAATATTACGACTGGTATTTCTGTCGCCGAAGCACGCGGTGTCGTATTATTAGTTGTTAAACAACATAATCTTCCAATTTTTGAATACGCGCCGAACGAGATAAAACGCATTATGACCGGATACGGCGGCGCCGACAAAAAACAAATGCAGGAAATCGTCCGCTTACATCTTGGCCTGAAATCCGTTCCTCAGCCGGACGATGCCGCCGACGCCCTCGCCGCGGCTATTGCCTATTCGCTCATGCACCGCGAGTAGAATGTTCTATGTTATAATGTCTATATGATTGCACATATTAAAGGCAAAGTTGCCGAAAAATTCGAAAATTCCATTATTGTAGATGTTCATGGTGTTGGCTACGAATTGACCGTTAGTCAGATTGATTTTGACGCCGCGAATTTAGACGATGAAATGAAATTTTATACCTATCATCATATTCGTGAAAACTCCGAGGAACTTTTCGGTTTTTCTACGCTCGCAGCGAAAAAAATTTTTGAAATGCTAATTTCCGTGCAGGGAATCGGTCCAAAGGCCGCAATTAATATTCTCTCGCTCGCTCCGGCGGAGGAGGTCCGCAACGCTATCGCGAACGCCGATTCTGCTTTCGTGTCAAAAGCCTCCGGTGTTGGCAAGAAATCCGCCGAGCGTGTTATCGTCGATCTCCGTGATAAAGTTGGTATCCCGTCTCACTATGGCGCGACTGATGTTGTTGGAGTTAAGACGACAGTAGCCGAAAACGATGAGGCGTTAGACGCTCTCATCGCTCTCGGCTTTCCGCTTAAAGAGGCTACGGCCGCCCTCGAAAAGGTTGATACTTCACTTTCCGTTGAAGACCGTATCCGCGAAGCTCTCAAAAATCGCTAATAATTTATCGCACGGATTTCAAAGAAGGCCTGTGGGTGATTACATACTGGGCAGATTTCTGGCGCTTCTTCACCAACGTAAATATGACCACAGTTTCGGCACTTCCAAACGGTAACTTTATCGCTCTTGAAGGCTACGTCATCTTCGACGTTCTTTAATAGTTTTGCATAGCGTTCTTCGTGCTCTTTCTCAATCGCGCCTACACCCTCAAATTTTTCCGCAATTTCATCAAATCCCTCCGCGCGTGCTTCCTCCGCAAACTTTTTATACATATCCGTCCACTCGTACTCTTCGCCCTTTACTGCATCTTTTAGATTTTCCGTCGTGTCTGGAACTGCGCCATCGTGTAAATATTTAAACCAAAGTTTAGCGTGCTCCTTCTCATTCCCAGCCGTCTCGTCAAAAATTGCCGAAATCTGTTCGAAGCCGTCTTTCTTAGCTTTTGAAGCATAGTAAAGATACTTCGTAAATGCCTGTGCCTCACCAGCAAACGCCGTTTCTAGGTTTTTCTTCGTTTTAGAACTATTAAAATCTGTAGCCATAATACTCCTTTACTTTTCTCCATTTTATCATAAAACTTGGGAATTCCGCCGATTTTACAAAATCATACCGTTTATGCTAAAATTATATTAATTATGGCAACCACTAAGACGAAAAAGACTACTAAAAAAGCTCTAGCAAAAACAACTACTAAAAAAGCTCTAGCAAAAACAACTACTAAAAAAGCTCTAGCAAAAACAACCCCGAAGAAGACTGTCGCGAAAAAGGCACCAGTTAAGAAAACCGCCACCAAGAGAAAGGCTACTCCTGCCGCTTTAAAACCTGTGGTCAAGAAGGCCGCCGCTAAGCCAGCAAAAAAGCATCTCACGAAGAAACAGCTCGAAAAACACGATGAACAAAACTATACCGCGTTTATCCTCGTGATGATTATGGCGCTCGGACTTATTATCCTCGCCATCGTCTGTATCGTCTTAAGATTTCAATTCGCCACAAACACCACCTCCGCCCCAATATCCTGATAGGAAGTATAAAATACCTTATTAGCCAACCGTGTGCGCCGAAGCTCGGCGCGAGCGAAGCGGGGTTGGCTAATAGGGCATTTTATACTTCCTATCAGGTTATTGCAGATATATGGTATAATGTTACTAATGGGAATCGAACGCGTTTTAGATGCAACTTCACACGAGGACGATCACGAGGAAGAAGTTTTAGAGAACTCCCTTCGTCCGCTTACTTTTGATGACTATATCGGTCAGGAACGTATGAAGAATAACCTGCGCGTCGCTATCGATGCCGTCAAAAAACGCGCCGATGGCTCTACACTAGACCATACTTTGCTCTATGGCCCTCCTGGGCTAGGGAAGACTACGATGGCAAATGTCATCGCTCACGAAATGTCCGCAAATTTCCGTGTTACTTCCGGTCCGGCTATCGAACGCGCCGGCGACCTCGCGAGTATATTGACAAATCTTCAAGAAGGTGACGTACTCTTTATCGACGAGATTCACCGCCTCCGCCGCGCCGTCGAGGAAGTTCTCTATTCCGCAATGGAAGATTATAAGTTAGATATCGTCATCGGCAAAGGTCCCGCCGCGCGTAGCGTTCGCCTAGACCTGCCGAAGTTCACCGTCATCGGTGCTACTACCCGTACCGGCTCACTTGCCGGCCCGCTCCGCGACCGTTTCGGCATGCTCCACCGCCTCGAATATTATAATGATAAAGAAATCGAAAAGATTATTATGCGCACGGCGAGTATCTTAAATACTCAAATTAGCCCCGAGGCCGTTTCTCTTCTCGCTACTCGCTCTCGCCGCACTCCGCGTATTGCTAACCGCCTAATTAAGCGCGTCCGCGACTACGCCGATGTTAATGGTGACGGTATTGTTGATGTCGATATCGCGACAAAATCTTTGCAACTTATGGAAATCGACGAGCTTGGCTTAGACCCTGCAGACCGTAATATGCTTCGCTTGATTATGGAAAATTATCAAGACCGTCCGGTAGGGCTTACTACTATCGCCGCCCTTACCGGCGACGAAGCGACTACTATTGAGGATTACTACGAGCCGTATATGATTCAGCTCGGCCTAATTGAACGCACCCCCCGCGGCCGCCGCATTACAAAGAAAGCCGAAAAACATCTCGCAAAAAACCCTTGACAATCTCTTAATATTTCGTGTTATAATAAAGAAAAGAGGAGTTGGCTATGAAAGAAGACTTAGTAAAGCTTCATCACGCCCGCAGTCAAAAGGACTTCCCCGGGCTAAACTTAGAAGAGGGGGAATATGTAGAACTAGACATCCATCGTGCGCCACTAGGCGTCGGTTTTATCTGGGGCCTAGCTTTTCTTGCAATCGGTATTCTTGTCATCGCGGTCTCTATGATGATAGGGAATTACGGAATTATTCGCACTGCTAACCTTAACCCTACCGCCGTATCTTACCTCTATCTAATTATCTTCATTCTTTTCGGAGTAACAATTCTTGCCGCCGTAATCGCCACGCGCGTCTATAAGAGCAACCGCCTCGTTATTTCTAATAACCGTCTTTTTCACTATCAGGCTCTCTCGCTATTCTCTAAATCCACGAACGTAATCGACTTATCCTCTATCGAGGACGTCAGCTATCGCCAGGCGAACATCATTGATTTGCTCTTCCACATCGGCACTATTCGTCTCTCTACCGTCGGCGACGAAACTACCTATACCTTCAAATATGCTAACATTCCGAAAAGCGAACTAGATTCTATTACTCACATTGTCCATATTGCTAAAGATAACGCCGGAAAATAATTTAGCTTCTATTCTTCTTTGTGTAAACGTCTTCTTTCTCTAAGATAGCCCTGAGTGTATATTCTTTGCACTTTCCATCCTCACAGTTCGCCGGCTCGTAAATATACGAACAGTCATCACTACCTAAATTCACTCCATTCGGGTCGGTAAATAATGCCGGGTCTATAATCTTTAAATTATCCTCCGAAATAGCCTCCGGATAATAGCCATTTTTAGGGTAGAACCCTTCCTCTAGCGCATAATACATCGCATTTATCGCGGATTTCCTCTTCTCATCACGGTTCATTGCGTCCAAGTTTGTCTTTTGTACAAAGAATAAAATTAACGCTAATGTTGCAAAAGCAATCACGATTACAAGTTCAAGTAGTGTAAAACCAGTTTTTTTCCTCATATATCTAGTATAGCATAAGTAGGCGAACAAACTAGGATTTTCTCAAAAAATATGCTATAATAAGAAATGGAAGGGTGGCCGAGTGGTTTAAGGCACCGGTCTTGAAAACCGGCAGGTTAACGCCTCGCAGGTTCGAATCCTGTCCCTTCCGCCAAGAAAATAAAATGAACCCGTAGGGTTCTATTTTATTTTCTTGAGAGAAGGGACAGGATGAGAATCGTAGGTTCGACCGGACGAGTGAGCGAGCAAAAAATCTAAAGCTTGCTTTAGATTT